>NZ_AMPG01000008.1 GCF_000299415.1 Candidatus Microthrix parvicella Bio17-1 | reverse complement strand
TGGGGTTTGATGGTGAGTATTTGCCGGGGCCGGTGCCGGAGGTGATGTGTTGTTCGATCAGCCAGGTGACCGCGGTCTCGTAGGAGCTGTTGGGTGGGATGTCGGTGAACCCGTGGGCTCCCGTAGGTGCGGGTTCTCCGGCGGCGCGCCACAAGAACAGGGCCATTGGTGCTCGGGTGACCTTGCCCGACGGCGAGAACTTGTCCGGTGAGGTCCCTTGGGTGATCCCGGCTTCCAGCAGCCATCCGACGGCAATGTCGTAGTAGGAACCGACGGGTACATCAGTGAGGCCATGCGGTGCCGGCGCGGTACACGACGCGTCTGCGACGTCCTGTGTGTCGGGTTGGGAACTGCCCTGCGCCCCGGCCGGCGCCCCAAGGGTCGCCACCAATCCCATCACAAATAACCAACCTGCTATCAGCTGAACTACCCGAAGACGCCCCATTGGGAAAACATACCCTTTTGATCAGATAGACAGGCAAGCACAAAGTCAAGATTTATATTGAGTGGGATTCTGGTATCAGGGGGGTAGTGGGGATTGATGGATCTCTGTTGCTGTTGAACGCCACCCAGGTTGAGTTGAGGATGGGGGCCTGGGTTTGGGACAGCTTGGGTGAGGATGGGGTGGCCCTCAGTGGAGTTGTCGTTGCTGTGGGGCGTGGTGAGGCTGGCCGGGTCCTGGACGCGCAAGGGCCCCTCGACAATCACCACATCGGTCGCCGTCCACGAGGTGCGCGTCGATCGCATGGGAACACGACCGGAATCCCAATCGGGTGGCGCTCAACAGTCCGGTGCGTCCCAGTCGAACGGATGCCAGCTGGCGCTACCGTTGGAGCGAAGGTCGCTCAACACATGGCGCTGTCGTCGCCAATCGATCACTCGCTCGGCTCGTTCTTCCGGCGACAGACGATCCCACTTCTCGGCCGTGCCGCCGGCATAGACGTCGTCGTTGTCGATCACCGTGACCGTGACGCCGTGAGCGACGCATCCTTGCGCGAGAGCCGCCGCGAGCGTTGACTTCCCTGCGCCGCTTCGCCATCAATTGCAACGATCATAGAACGGTCTTCTTGCCAGCTGTTACCGTCGACGAGCTTTGCGAAGGTCCCATCCGGCAGCGAACGGTGCTCCTGTGCGAATGCCCCACACCCCACTTGAGAGCACACACGATCCCGCGCCCGTTGTAAGTGCTCGATGCGCCACGGAACCTGCGCTTCCGGTCGCTGGTGTCGGAAACAGTGCAGCACTTGAGAAGGGTAGAAGTAGCGCGGGGCACGCGGACTCGGCATTATTAAATACGAATGAAACCAGGTTCAGTATCGTGTTACCAACACTCCACCTGCGTCACTCCGCCTTGTTGTCGGTGTACCGGTAGACTATCCTGCTGTAGATAAAGGTTCGGGCACAACGTTGGTGCCATGCGCCTGTATCTCGCATGGAGGGACTCGAAATGAATGCTAAGATCGCAACGATTTGCCAGTCCGCGAGCATCTTGGTTGTCACGCTGTTATCCATAGGATGCACCACGGGTGATGGGGAATCGGCGGGAACCATTCCAGTATCTGCTGACAACAGTGTCCAGGACACAGGACTAAGTGGGATCGACGAAGTGACCAACCGCGAATGGCGTGGAATCCAACAAGGAGTGTGTCCGGAAGGGTTGATCAAACTGACGAGGGCAGAGGTCGCCTCGGTTGGTATATCCGAAGAAGGCAACTTTGAGGATGATAACTATCTTAGATGTGTTAACATCTCAGGTATTGATTTGTCAGGTATGAACCTGATGGGAAGCACGCGAGGGATCGGAATGAGTGGTTCGGACATGTCCAATGTCAACCTTAGTCAGGCCGACATGGCTGGCGCCTATTTAACCGGAACAAACTTGGCGGGCGCCGACCTTTCTGGAGCCGACCTGCAGCAAACCTGGATCGACTCGGTCGACTTCTCAGGAGCCAATCTGGAGTCGACAATTCTTGAGGGTGTGCAATGGGAACCCGGCAGTGAACCTACCTGGCCGACAGGGTTTGATCCACCCGAAAACTCCTACAGACCCTAGGAGCGTGGGCCGGTAACGGATAATTGGGTGGTGGGCGTGCGACTGTGGCTGTGGGTGGGTGTTCGTTCGGGTGTGGATGCTGGTGGTTGGACCGCCCTGGGTCAGGCCTGTGGTATGAGCTGTTTGGACTCCGCTGTGTCGACGGTTTCGACGCTTGGTTCGGTTTCGCTGGGGTGATGGCCCCTGGGATTGCCAGCCGAACTCCGCAATGTCGTGCACTCGACCGAGGTCTTCTCGCTCCTTCCATCACCTGGCTGCGGGTAACCGTCAGGCCACACGTGCCGGAACGCACTGCCCGTAGATGATGTAGCACGGCGTGCTACTTTGACTGGATGGAGCAGACCATTACTCAGCGAGAGCTGCGCAACGGTAGTGGCGAGATCATGCGTCGCCTCGACGAAGGCGAGTCCTTCGTCGTCACCCGTAACGGTGTGCCAGTCGGGGAGCTCACACCGCTGCGCCGCCTCCGATTTGTGACCGCAGCGTCTGTCACCGAGATCTTCCGAACCGCACCGACAGTCGACGCTCACAAGTTCCGTCAAGATCTCGATGCCGTTGCCGGCCAAGACGTCACCCCTCGTGGCTGACGAGCGACCCAAGCGGGGGATTCTCGACACCTCGGTAGTGATCGACCTCGATCAACTTGAGGCGCACGCGCTGCCCATCGAGGTCGCCGTCACCGCACTCACGATGGCCGAACTCGCCGCCGGCCCACACGCCGCGACGGACTCCAACGAACGGGCGCGTCGGCAGGACCGGCTGCAGCGAACCGAGGCGGCGTTCGATCCCTTGCCGTTCAATGCCGAAGCGGCGAGGGCGTACGGGCGGATCTATGCAGCGGTCCTATCTGTTGGTCGGAAGGCGCGAGGGACCCGGGCTGTCGACTTGATGATCGCCGCAATCGCTTGCTCGGTAGGGCTACCGCTTTACACGCGGAACCCCGGGGACTTCGCAGCTTTGGGCGATCTGGTGGAAATCATCGCGATTTGAGTGCCCACCCTCTCGCTTACCTGGATAGTGGATCGTCCGTTGTCGTGCGCCAGTTGGTAGGGACCACTTTTGGGTGGTTGCGCCACCTGGTAGGGACCACCCTTGCGCCAGCTGAAAGGGGCCACTTGTGCGGGTCCCCCGGGGTCGGTGTCGTAGACGCTGAACTGCCGTCGTTGCGTCCACGACCCGGCGATATCGTCTCGAACTGGTTCGGCTACACCGAGTTCGGCGGCGAGACCGGCAATCCCCTCCTGTCTCGTCATCAGCGGTAACGGCAGCTCTCGTCTTCCGGATGGCTCCGGCATCGGGCTCCGGCATCGGGCTTCGGCACATGTAGGTGGCGCTCAGACGCAGCCATTCATTTCGTCGTCGTCCCTCCTGGGTCCAGAGATGCGTCGCCCAGCCGCCACAGCTGGGGAACGGTCAGCTGTGGGCTCCGTTTCCCAGCTTGTGCGAGCCCAGACCCGTATGCTCCACTACCTGCGTGGATACGCAGCCAGTGGACCCGTCGGATGATCAGCTGGAAACTGCAGTGGCGACCTTGAAGCTTCTAGCCGATCCCACCCGACTTCGGGTCGTGTGGACGCTGTTGCACGGCCGCCACGCAGTGAACGATCTCGCCGAGCATGTGGGTGCCAACCCGGCTGCTGTTTCCCAGCACCTGGCAAAGCTGCGTCTTGCCAAGCTCGTTCGGACCGAGCGGCAGGGAACCCGGGTCCTCTACGCCTTGGTCAACGATCACATCGAGCGACTTGCAACCGAGGCTCTGTTTAACAGTCAGCACATCGCAGGAACGGCCCATCCCCACCAACGCCCTGATAGTCAACACTCCCACTCCCACCCCCACCCCCACCCCCACTCCCACGCTCACGTCGACGATGCCGCTGATGGAGCTGCCGGGTGATTCGCGCCCTTCGCCAACGCTCGAAACCGGGAACGACGACGCAACCCTTGGCCGCCGAAGCGTCTGCTGCGTCTGACCCCCGCGCCTTGTTCTTCTTCGAGGATGTCGTCGTCGAGCGCGGAGCTCACACGATCCTCGAGCTCGACCGCGTCGCCATCCCGATCGACGGCGCCACCGCCATCATCGGTCCGTCGGGCTCGGGGAAGTCGACGCTCCTGCGACTCTGCAATCGACTGGAAGCCCCCAGTTCCGGCACGGTCCGCTACCGCGGCAACGACCTTTCCACCATCGAACCGACCGAACTGCGGCGCCGGGTGGCCATGGTCTTCCAGCGGCCCACCGCCCTCGACGGCAGCGCAGCCGACAACCTCCGCGAGGTAGACCCGACCCTAAACGACGACGACATCGAGGTCGCCCTGGTCCGAGTCGGACTCGACGGCGCACTTGCCAAACGCTCAGCCCGCGACCTCTCTGGCGGTGAACTCCAGCGGCTTGGCTTGGCCCGATCGCTCACCACCCGCCCTGACGTGCTCCTCCTCGATGAGGGCACGAGCGCCCTCGACCCGAACAGCGCCGCCCACATCGAACAACTCGTAGCGAAGCTCACCGTAGAAGGGATCACCCCCATCTGGGTCACCCACGATTTCGACCAACTCGTTCGCGTCGCCCGTAACACCCTGGTGGTCGTCGCCGGGCGAGTCCTCCAGCACGGCACCGTCCGTGACGTCCTGGCCCGCCCCCTCCCCGAGGTCGACCGCTTCCTGCAGGGTGAGGTCAGGTGAGTAGCGCCTCGTCCATTGGTATCGAAGGGGTCGCAGCTTCGATGATCCTGATCGTCGCCGCCATCGTGGTGTCGATGCGCAAGCACCTCGGCCTTGAGCGCTCCATAGCGTGGGCCAGTCTCCGAGCCCTGGCGCAGATGCTCGCCATCGGGGGTGCCCTCGGACTCGTCCTTGCCGACGACACCCCGCAGGTCTGGTCATGGCTCTGGGTTGCGGCCATGGTCGTCATCGGCTCAGCCACCATTGCCAATCGGGCCAAGGAGATCCCCGGTCTCTTCAGCCTCAGCATGGTGGCCCTCGGCTCTGCGGTTGGCGTGAGTCTGGTCGTGGTCTTCGGCCTCGGGATCTTTCCGGTCGAACCTCGCACGATCGTCCCGACCGCAGGGATGCTGCTCGGCAACACGATCGCGGCCACCGTCCTCGCGGCACGTCGCACCCTCGCCGAGATCAGTGAGCACCGCGACCAGATCGAAGTTCGCCTCTCGCTTGGCCAGACCGGACCCATGGCTGTCCGACCCCACGTACGAGAGGCCCTACGCACCGCAATCGGCCCACAGATCGAGACCACCAAGATCGTTGGCCTCATCGCTCTACCCGGCACCATGACCGGGCTCCTGTTGGCCGGTGTCGATCCCGTCGATGCCGTCCTGGTGCAAACCGCGGTGATGTTCCTCATCCTCGGCTCAGTCGCCATCACCGCCGTCGTCATCGGTGGCGGCGTCGCCCGGCGGCTGAGCACGAGCGATCATCGACTCGAACTGCCGACGCCCGTCAAGCGAGCGCTGCCATCACCATCGTCGCCCGAAGGTTGAGAGTTCGAATCGCTCCCGCCCTGCAAGCCAGGTTCCATACGGGGGACTGGGATGTAGCCGATCCGGCGGGTTTGTTGGCGCGCCGCCCTCAACAGCCGGCCACGCGCCTATACGGCCTTCATTGGGTGAGTCCCATCACGTGGGGTTGCTCGGTTGAGCGATGACTGATGCGCTGCGGTTCCTGCAGGCTCTGATGGGCGTTGGGCTGAGAGCCAAGGGAGCGTCTGGGCGGAGCCGGACCGCACGCCGCTGAGGACCGGGCGGGGGGTTGTCTCCCCCGGGTGTGCGACCGCTGGGCGTCATCTGGTGCTCATGGCTCCGCGGCGAACTGCTGGGCGAACAGGCAGCGGTCGCGGCAGCGGAGATCGTCCGGATCGTAAAATTTGTGTACCCAGAGGTCGGTGGTGCCCAGGTGCCAGCCGATCCTGGCGGCGGCTTCGACCGGCTTGGCCGTGTTGATCTTTGGGGAGGATCCATCCGTGCTGAAGCGACTGAGGAAGTTGAAGTGGTCGACGAGTTCGATCGCCTCGATCGCAAATGCGGTGGCCACGTCGGGGTCGTTGATCTCGATGAGGTTGTCTCCGTTGACTTGTTCTCCGCGCAGCGCCAGGTTGGACGATCCGCAGTAGACAACCGGCGCCTCACCGTTAAAGCCACACACCACGAACTTGTGGTGGATCTGGTGCCCGGCCACGCGTGGAACCTGGTTGAAGGGAGGGGGTAACCGAACCGCGGTGGGCTTGCCCGTGACCAGCACCCCGCCGGGTTGTCCGGGCCGGTACAGCTTGATGCCGTCCGGGTTGTCCGAGATGCCGTAGCTGAAACAGGCCGGATCAGCATGCAGCTCGTTGAGGGCGAAGTAGACGGGGTTGCCCGCCCGCCGCTCGTCGTCGCTCGCCGGCGGCGATCCCTTCTTCCGTCGGGTGCTCAGCTCCATGACGGCGAAGAGAACGCTTCGGCCCGAAGCGGGTGCCGCCGTCGACTCATGGTCGAGGCGTCCGAGGAGCCCGCCGAGGATCGAAGTGGCGTTCTCGTTGGAGTGGGGTGAGAAGTGGATCGCGGTGCTGGGGACGTGTGCGGTGGCGAACGACACGGCCGACCGATCGAGCCCAGTTTCGAGCCAGGACCGTCGGGCCACGTCGCCATCCCACGTAGCGTCAAACACGGTCCGGTAGGTCGTGGCCACCTTGGGGTCGTCGAACACCAGCACGTGGTTGGAGTTGACGTAGAGGCCGGTGGTCGAGAAGTTGGTCGAGCCGGTCAGCACTTTTCGGGCTCTGTTCTTGCGCGAAGCGATCAGCACCTTGTTGTGGCTGTAGCGCCCGAAGTGGCCCCGCTTGATCTGGCTCCCGGGCAGCGCGACGAACCGCTCCGCAAACTCGTCTTCGGGCTTACGCCTGCCCGACGGTGGTGGCTTTGCGTCGTGGTGCAGCGCGGCGTTGTCGAGGATGATGCGGGTGCGGGCGGCCAGCGTGGGGTCGAGAAGGCGCGTGAGGATCGCCGGCTCGTTCAGGTCGTAGGCAAACACGTCCAGCGTCATGTCCGGGTCGGCTCGAACCTCGTCCAACAGCTCGAGGATCAGTGGTCGTGCGGTGAAGCCGAGCCAGCGATGCTGATCCTCGAAGGTGAAGCTGGTGCCATCGGTGGCGACACCCGCGATTTGCGAGGTGTCCCACACGAGCTCCGGGTCGTGGGGCTCAAACGTCGCTTTAGGGCCGAAGTGGTCGGCGTACGCTTGGGATTGGACGAACCCCCGGGTGAAGCCGACCCGCAAACGGCCCTTGCGAAACGGCGCCACCTCGATCGTCAGGCTGGCGCCCAGGGCATGGTCGATCGGCGCCATCGACCGGTCGACGAAGTAGCGGGGCGTCACGGTGTAGGAGTACCGACCCAGGTTGGGCTGAAGCCGCTGGTGCACCAGACCGGGATGGTGCACCCAGCGAAAGGCGTGAAACGGCGAGTTGATCGATGCCCTGGTCGGTTGCGCAGGATCCTGGGCATGTGCCGATGGATCGGCGAAGGTGAGGCGGTTGTACAGGAAGTACGCCGCGCCGCCAGGCGGTTGGGCGATGATCGTAAATCCGGCGAGCCCCGATGTCGCCGCGTCGTCGAGTTCCCAGGAGAGCAACGTCTTGGCGTCACCCTGGCGGGCGCGGAGGCGAAAAGGCCCGGTGCTCGCGGTGCTCACTGACATGGTGGCGACCTCCGAAGCCAACATCGCACGGATAAAGCGAGCTTGCAACCGAATGATCCACCTACCCGATGGTCGCCGAAACAACGGTGGGCCCCTCGCCGTTCGTCATCGAGGATCAGTGGGCCCGGCGGCGTGGCCTGACGCTTGTCAGCCGAGCCGGTCTCTGATCTGGACGTACACCTCCGGGCCCACCAAGGCGGTCAGTTCCTCGGCGAGTGAATGAACCACCGTTGTTTCGCCGATGAAGGGCTCCGGTTCTTCGGTGCAACACCAGGCGATGGTCAGGTCGTCGTCGTCCCAATCGCTGCGCGCCCAATGTCGCAGGACCTTCGACCCGTCGGAGCGGGTCTCCGCGCGAAGTGGCAACTGCCAACACACTGATGGCTTCCATTCGGTTGGCGACTCCCCGGCATCGATTGCGGCGAGGTGAAGCGCGCATCCCTCTCCACCCTCAAACCCGGGACGGTTGTGGAAGATGCAGGCACCGTCGACCACCCGCGTAAGGGTACGAGCATCGTCGGCGTAGATGCCGCCTTCGTGGGCCTCGGCGTGGAACTGGAACACTGACGGATCGAGGAACATAGCCAACGCACCGGTGTTCATCGACTCTTCTTCATCGAGAAACTTGGTGCCGTGCGAGCAGCAACCTTGGTTCAGGTGCTCTGCGTCTCTTGGCAGGATTCCTTTGCAGCCGTTACCCCAGATGCAGGTCCAGTTCGACGTCAGGAATGCAGCGTCGACATCCCAGATCGTCCCGTCAACGGGATCCTCGAACCGCTCGCGCTGTTGTTCGCTCAAGCCGTGAGACTAGACGAGCGGGGCGATCATTGATGTGGCCTGCAGCAGTCCCCACTAATCTTGGATATGCATCTGGTTGCGGTCACCCCGTTGCCCCCGCTGGACGAGCATTCGTTGCTGGTTCTGTGGTGTCAGATCCTGGTGGTGCTCTTCTTCGCCCGAGCCGGTGGCTACGCCGCTCGGCGCTCCGGTATGCCTCGTGTCATCGGCGAGCTGCTTTCCGGGGTGGTGCTTGGCCCGTCCCTGCTGGGTCAGGTCTGGCCTGGGGGGTTTGCCTGGCTCTTCCCGGCGAGCGAGCGGCAGTCTGGCCTGCTGTTGGGCCTCGCATGGGTGGGCATTGTGTTCCTGCTGGGTACGACCGGTGCCGAGGTGGACTTGTCGACGATCAAAAGTCAGGGTCGGGCGGCGATCCTGGTGACCGTCGGCAGCCTGGGTGTCCCGCTGGCGGTTGGAGCATTGGTCGGCTCGCTGCTCCCCGACTTCTTCGTTGGTGCAGGCGCAGCGCGGGCCGTCTTCCTGATGTTCTTTGCCGTGGCGTTCGCCATCTCGTCCCTTCCGGTGGCGGCTCGAATCCTTGCGGACCTCGGTTTGATGGATCGGCCCTTCGCTCAGGTGGCCCTCGGGGTTGCGACGGTGAACGACATCGTTGGCTGGCTGCTTTTGGGGGTGGTGGTGGGGATTGCCGAATCCGGGTCGTTTGAACTGGCGCCGCTGGTGACCGCGGTCCTCGCAGTGACGGTGACCGGGCTGGTTGTGATTCGCTTCGGTCCGACCCTGCTCGACCGCGTGGCCAAAGCTGTGGAAGAGCGGGAGGGTGGACCGGCGGCCGAGGTGAGCCTGGTGGTGCTCACGCTGATCGGGGTGGGGACGATCACCCACGCCGTCGGCATCGAGGTGGTGATCGGTGCGTTCATCGCCGGTATCGCCATCGGTGGTAGCCGACTGGCACACAGCACGGGCTTTCGTTCGTTGGAGTGGGTGACCAACGGCATCTTTGCCCCACTGTTCTTCGCCATCGCCGGCGTTCGTGTCGACCTGACCCAACTGGTTGAACCAGAGGTGGCGTTCTGGGCGGTCATCGTGACCCTTGCGGCGACCGTCGCCAAGGTGGCGGGCTCCTACGTGGGCGGGCGGGTCGGCGGTGTGGGTCGGCGCGACTCGCTGGGGTTGGGTGCCTCGTTGAACGCCCGCGGCGCCCTCGAGATCGTCGTCGCCACCGTTGGGCTCTCCCTCGGGGTGATCGACACTCGTGCCTACACGGTGATCGTGGTGATGGCCCTGGTGACCACGGCGCTGACCGGGCCGGTGCTCAAGCGCCTCTACGGCAGTGAAGGCGAAGGAGTCCCCACGGTTGTGCCCGGCACCGAAGTTGCTTCGCCCGAGCCGTAGACCCGCCCGTTGCGTTGGGAACGTGATGGCGACCGGGCAGAAAAAGGCCCGGCCGCTCTCGGTGGATCGCTGCGGCGGCGATAGGGTTTTGGTTGCTCACGCGCAGCGCCGCTCGTGTGCGTTTCCCAACGCATGCGGACCCCCTGCATCCACTGAAAATCTGAGGTCACACCTTGCCTCGTCCGAGTTCCTTCAAACGCCGCCTGGTCGGGCGGCCGTTGGCGTCGTTCGCCGAAAGCCACGAACGCCTGGGTAAACCCACGGCGCTGGCCGTTTTGGCCTCCGACGCCATCTCATCAACTGCCTATGCGGGAGAGGAGATTCTCCGGGTGCTGGTGCCGGTGGTGGCACTGGCGGCTCTGGAGGACCTGATCCCCATCGCCGTGGTGGTGTGCATCTTGTTGCTGGTGGTGATCTCTTCGTACCGCCAGACCATTCATGCCTACCCCAATGGTGGCGGATCGTACGTGGTGTCGAAGGAGAACCTGGGTATCACGCCGGCGTTGGTGGCGGGCGCCTCGCTGCTGTCCGACTACGTGTTGACGGCGGCCGTGTCGGTGTCGGCGGGTGTTGCCGCCATCACGTCGGCCTATCCGTCGCTCTATCAGTATCGGGTCGAAATATGCGTTGGGTTCATCACGCTGATCGCCGTCGGTAACCTGCGAGGCTTGCGCGAGTCGGGGAAGCTCTTCGCCGGTCCCACTTTTGCCTACATCGTCGCCCTGGGGGCGTTGATCACCGCAGGACTCTTCCGGTCCTACACCGGCAGCCTCCCCCCGATGCCGCCGAACCAGGCTGCTCTGAACGAACTGACCGACAACGGCGCCACACTCGGGGTGCTCACCCCGCTGCTCCTGCTGCGAGCGTTCTCATCGGGCGCCGTGGCGCTGACCGGCGTTGAGGCCATCTCCAACGGCGTGCCGGCGTTCAAGAAGCCAGAAGCAAAGAACGCGGCCACCACCCTCACCTGGATGGGCATCATCCTGGGTGTCGGATTCTTTGGTACGTCGCTGTTGGCCCACCGGTTGCAGCCCACCCTGTTGCCCGACGAGACGCTGTTTTCCACCATGGGCCGCGCCGTGTTCGGTGACGGATCGATCTCCTACCTGTTCCTACAGTTCGCCACCTTCGCCATTTTGGTGTTGGCGGCCAACACCGCCTTCGCCGACTTTCCCCGGCTGGCCTCCATCGTGGCGAAAGATGGGTACCTCCCTCGCCAATTCGTCAGCCGCGGTGACCGCCTGGTGTTCTCCAACGGCATCATCGTGCTGGCCGGGATGGCCGTCGTTCTGCTGGTCGTCTTCCAGGGTGACACCTCGGCGCTGATTCCGCTGTACGCAGTGGGCGTGTTCACCGGGTTCACCCTGTCGCAAACCGGCATGGTGCGCCACCACCTCAAGCTGCGTGAGGGCAAGTGGCAACGCAACGTGGTGATCAACGGTATGGGAGCCGTGATGACCGGTGTGGTGCTGATCGTGGTGGTGGTGTCCAAATTCACCATCGGCGCCTGGATTCCCGTGGTGCTCATCCCGCTGATCGTCGTGTTCTTCCGAACCGTGCACGAGCACTACCGGCGGGTGGGGGAGGACCTCCGCCCGCGGGCCGGGTATGCCCCGGTACTCAGCGGCAACTCGGTGGTGTTGCTGGTGGGCGGGGTGCACCGAGGCACGCTGGATGCGCTGGCCTACGCCCGAACGCTCAAGCCCGACCATCTCCATGCGGTGCACGTCTCCATGGACAATGAGAGCGCCGAGCGGGTACGGGCCGAGTGGGACAAGCGCCGGCCGAAGTTCCCCCTTGAGGTGATTCCATCGCCGTATCGTGAGCTGGCCGGACCGTTGATTGCCCACCTCGACCGCATCGCGGGCCGTGACCACGACGATGTGACCACCGTGGTGATCCCCGACTACGTCGAGGCTCACTGGTGGGACAACATGCTGCACAATCAATCAACCCTGGCACTCACCCGGAGGCTGCGAGATCGGCCCAAAACCGTGGTGATCACCGTGCCGGTGCACGCCCGCAGAGTGCGGGCCGAGCCGCCGCCCTCCTGATCGGCAGCGGCTCCTGCCTGGGACACGGTGGCACCGACAGCGGTGCGCACCGACACCAAGAGGCAAGGCATGGACTTGAACAGAATTGATGGCGCGCCAACCGGGGGCGTGGGTAGGTTGACCGTCAGCCACCACATCACGTTGTCGATCCTGGCGAAGGTGCTCCGCGACTCGGGTGTCTGGCCACGGTCGATCGGAGCGTCCATCATCGTGATCTCAACGAACTTGCAGCGGGTCAGGCTTGACCTCTTCGCGATGGCTGATCATGACTGAGGACGCCACCAACGGACCGCCGGTTGCTGAAGGTTCCTCCTCGCTGCGATCTCGGTTGAGCCACGGCGATGAGATCGTCGATCCGGTCACCTGGGCAGGCGGGATACCCACGGCGAAGGGGATTACTCCGCGGGTGCGGTTGGGGCGTCAGCGTTGGTTCGTCCTCCTGTGGTTGTTGCCGATCGGGTTCGGGCTGTTGATCGTGGCGGTGGCGGCGGCCAAGGGTCTGCGTCATACCGAAGCGGTGCAGGACTTCATCACGCGAAACCCGGGCACGGTGGTACCTGCGGGGGCGCGTCGTAGTGCTGGCTTCCCGATCTGGGCGGGAGTGCAGCACTTTTTCAACCTCTTCCTGATGATCTTCATCATCCGGTCGGGCATCCAGATCCTGAGCGATCATCCTCGCCTGTACTGGACCCGGCACAGCACGCCGGGTCGTGACTGGTTCAGGTTCCAGAAACCGGTCCCGGCCGACCCGCTGTGGACCGCCAAGGACGACTCGGTGGGTCTTCCTCCCTATGTGGGCCTTCCAGGGATTCGTCACTCGATCGGGCTCGCCCGGTGGTGGCATCTCGGGATCGACACGCTGTGGCTGGCCAACGGCCTGGTCTTCTACGTGCTGGTGTTTGCCACCGGGCATTGGCGGCGCCTGGTTCCCACCTCGTGGGCGGTGATCCCCAACTCGGTGTCGGTGATGATCCAGTACCTGTCGCTGGATTGGCCACTCGACAACGGTTGGGTCGCCTATAACAGCCTCCAACTCGTCGCCTACTTCATCACGGTGTTTCTAGCGGCGCCGCTCGCCATGATCACCGGCCTCGGGATGTCACCGGCGCTGTCCACCCGCTTCAAGAGCGTCAGCAAGTTCATGAGCATCCAGGTGGCGCGTTCGCTGCACTTCCTGGTCTTCGTGTGGTTCCTGGTGTTCATCGTCGTCCACGTGACGTTTGTCTTCACCACGGGGCTCCTGCGGAACCTCAATCACATCTATGCCTTCCGTGACGATTCCAGTTGGGTCGGCTTCATCGTGTTCGCCGCAACCATGGTGGTCGTGATCGTCGGCTGGCTGGCGGCGTCACCGTTCACCATGCGTCACCCCCGGGTGGTTCAGCGGGTGGGGTACGCCCTGATCGGGGGAGCCGAGAAGCTGTTCGAACACGTGGACGCCACACCGGGTGAATACACCGAGCACGACATCTCCCCGTATTTCTGGCACAACGGCGAGTATCCCGTTTCGGAGGAGTACAAGGCATTGGCGGCGGGCGGGTTTGCGGAGTATCGACTGAGGATCGGTGGGTTGGTCAGCCACCCTCGCAAGTTGAGTCTCGACGAACTGCGAGCCCTGCCCCATCACGAACAGATCACCCAGCATTTCTGCATCCAGGGGTGGTCGGGGGTTGCCAAGTGGGGAGGGGTCTCCATGGCTTCGGTCATGGATCTCGTCGAGCCACTCCCGGAGGCGCGTTGGGTTGTCTTCTATTCCCTCGGTGATGGTCCCGAACATGGGTTGTACTACGACGCTCACCCGATTGAGCAGATGCGATACCACCTCACGATGCTGGCCTACGACATGAACGATGAGCCGCTGTCCTATGGCCATGGTGCCCCACTGCGTTTGCGCAACGAGGTCCAACTCGGGTTCAAGCAGGTGAAATGGGTCGCCGGAATCGAATTTGTGTCGCAGTTCTCAGACCTGGGCGGTGGCTTCGGTGGCTACAACGAGGACCATGAATTCTTCGGCTACCGACAGTCGATCTGACCGGACGGCGAAGCAACGGCTGAGCCGCAGAACCCAGCGGGTACTCGACCCCATGGCGTCCCATCGAGCGTCTGTGACGTTCTTCGAGATCGGCAGCAATGCCGTCGCGCGGCCACGGGGGTTCCCGCCCCAAGCGAGGCCGGCCGGTTGGCAACCTGAAGCTGGACTGAAGGCGGGGTGATGCCGGGGGGTCCCTTCAGCGTGGCCACAGGATGGGTGGCGCATGGTGGCGTCATCGGAACCTCCCGGTATCACCCAAAGGAGCCATCGTGGCAACCACTCACAAGTTCAGGAAGGTCATCTACTCGTCCCTCTTCGGGCTGGGTCTCACCGCCGGAGGCGTCACATTGGCGTCGGCGGCAACCAATCAGCAAAAACCCCCGACCACGGTCGAGACGCCCGATGCCGCTGCCAAGCCGGAAGGAGTTGATGTCGGGGCGAAGTCGGATGACCAGCACGATGCCGACGAGGTGCCCAACTACACCAGTTCGGTGACGGTTCCGGTCACCCCCGATGCGCCGGAGGGCGCAGAGGGTTCCGAGGCCGACGAGGCCAAGGCCGACAAGGCCGAGCTGGCCAAGTTGGAGAAGGTGGCCAAGATCGACGCGAAGGCCGCGTCGAAGGCTGCGACCGACAAGGTGCCGGGCACCGCTGCCAAGCCCGAGTTGGATGAGGAGCACGGCAACGTGGTCTATGAGGTCGACGTGACCGCCAAGGACGGCACCGTCACCGAGGTGATCGTGGATGCCGGCAACGGCAGGGTCCTCGCCCAGCAAGCCGACTGAGCGCAACCTGCTCCTCCTGCACCATGACCGGCCGGGCATGTGCCCGGCCGGTCAGGCGCGTCCAGCCGAGGAGGGTTCTCTTCCGAAGCGGAGTTTCATGGAACGGCGGCTTTCAGCGCGGTTCCCTGGCGCCGCATGTGAACTATCCGAAGTCGAGTATTACACTTCGGTTATGGCGCGTCGTCGAAACAACCCCCTGGCGCTCGCAGCCCTGGTCACGTTGTTTGACGAGGACCGTCACCCGTACGACATTGCCCAGACCTTGAAGTGTCGCCGTCACGACCAAAGCATGCGCCTGAACTTCGGATCGCTCTACTCCGTCATGAAAACCCTCGAACGAAACGAATATGTCGAGGCGGTCGAAGTGGAGCGGGAGGGTCGCCGTCCCGAGCGCACCGTGTATCGCATCACCGACGACGGCGTCTTCGAGGCACAGGACTGGCTGGCCGACCTCGTGGCCCGCCCGGTGAAGGAGTACGTGGGGTTCGAGGCGGCGCTCTCGCTGATCGGCGCGATGAATCCTGACGACGTGATCCGTCTGTTTCGACAACGGATCGGAGCGCTGAAGGGTGACATTGCAAAATTGGCCGCGGGGCGGGCTGCCGCCGCCGAAGCATTCAATCTGCCGCGACTGTTCCTGGTGGAAGACGAGTACGTCGAGGCGCTCAAGCAGGCGGAACTCGTTTTCGTCGAGAACCTTCTTGCCGAACTCAGCACCGGCACCTTTCCGGGGCTGGACCAATGGCGGGAGTGGGCCACCTCCAGAGGGTCTCACGCCGGAGAGATCCCCCAGGAACAACTTCCCGATACGTCGCACTGATCACCATCCACCGACCTCGCCCACCACCACAGAAACGAACAACGACATGACCGCAATCATCGAAGCCACCGGGCTTCGCAAAACCTACGGCGACACCCACGCCATGGACGGGCTGGATCTGGTGGCCCAGAGCGGCTGCCTGACGGCGCTGCTCGGGCCCAACGGCGCCGGAAAGACAACGCTGATCTCGGCGGTGGCGACCCTGGTGAAGCCCGACGCCGGCACGTTGTTGGTAGGTGGCATCGACGCCGTGGCCCATCCCCAGCAGGTGAGGCCCATCCTCGGTCTGGCCGGGCAGTACGCCTCGGTGGAACCGGCAATGACCGGCCGGGAGAACATCGTGCACGTGGGCCGTCTCTTCGGGCTGAGCCGCAGCGAGGCCAAGTCGGCAGCCGCCGATGTGCTCGCCAAGCTGGGTCTGACCGACGCAGCGGATCGGTTGGTCCGCACCTATTCGGGCGGGATGCGCCGACGACTGGACCTCGGCGCCAGCCTGGTGGGCAGCCCCCGGCTGCTCTTGTTGGATGAGCCAACCACAGGGCTCGACCCGGGCAGTCGCCTGGAACTGTGGGATGCGATTCGCGAACTGGTGGCAGGCGGCACCGACGTGCTGCTGACCACCCAGTACCTGGAGGAGGCCGATCACCTTGCCCGTGACGTGATCATCATCGACCACGGCAAGGTGATCGCCTCGGGTACCCCCAACGAGCTGAAGAGTCGTGCCGGTCGCGACGTCATCGAGATTCACCCGGCCCGTCCGGAGGACCTGGCCGCAGTGGCCGCCATCGTCGGGTCGATCATCGACCACGACGTCAACACCGACGGCAACGCCCGCCAGGTCACCGCCACCGTGGACGAGGCCGCCCAGTTTGCTGCGGTTGTTCGGGCGGTCAACGACAGCGGCATCGAACTGGACGACATCGCCAAACGCCGTCCCACGTTGGACGAGGTGTTCCTTGAAATGACCGGCCGACCCGCCGCCGACGACACCACCACCACCCACGAGGGAGCCGCAGCATGAGCGTCGCCACCACCACAGCCCCGGTCGAGTCGGCCAACCTGACCGCCCCCCGGACGGAACGCCCCGCAACCACCGGAGCGGGGTTTGGCGTGACCTCGATCGAATCGGCCCGCCGCACGGTGCTGCAGTTCTTCCGGACCCCGCAGGTGCTCATTATGGGCACCGTTCAGGGTGCCATGTTCCTGTTCATGTTCCGTTACGTGTTCGGCGGTGCCATCTCCACCGGTGGTGCCGTCTCGTACGTGAACTTCCTGGTGCCCGGCTTTCTGGTCACCGTGATTCTCTGGACGGGTATGGGCGCCGCCTCAGGCGTGGCCGAGGACTCGGCCTCCGGGGTGTACGACCGCATGCGGTCATTGCCCGTGCCCCGCTCGGCCATCATGGTTGGGCGATCCATCGCCGACACCAGCCTGGTGGCATGGGGCGTTCTCACCACCGCCATCATCGGCTTTGCGGTCGGGTTTCGTCCCGCTGGTTCGGTGCTCCACGTGCTGGCCGGGTTTGGGCTGATCATCGTGGCGGCAGCGGCGTTTTCGTGGATCTTCATCGTGCTCGGCCTGGTGTCGGGTAACGCTCAGGCCGCCCAGGGCATGTCGATGCTGATCATCCCGTTCTCGTTCATCTCCAGCGCCAACGTGCCGGTGTCATCGATGCCGGGGTGGTTGCAGCCCTTCGCCGCCAACCAGCCGATCTCGGTGATCATCAATGCCGTGAGGTCGCTGATGGTGGGCGGCACCGGTGTGATCGGCATCGGCCACACCACCACCTACTGGGTGGTGCTCAGCCTGATCTGGAGCGCTGGAATCGCCTTGGTGTTCGCCACCATCGCCACCCTTCGCTTCGGCCGCCGCCGCTAAACGCCCGGACGCCCAGGGTCACGGGTCGGTCGGGTCGGCCGTGACGATTGGTTCGTAGGCGGCGGCCAGCAGTGCGTCCACCGAAGTACCGGCCGCCTCGATGCCGAGTTCGCCGAGGCGGGCCAACACACGATGCGCCGGGTCGGGCGGCGGCGCGACTCGCAGGTGGAGCGGCCCGCTTCGAACGCCCAGCCTCCCTGGAACGAGCGGCCACCATGGAGGCAGCCCATCGGAACGCGCAGCTGCTTCGGTGACTCCATGTCGCAGGAAGGCCAGCAGTTCGTCACGGCCTCGACCGTGCCACTCCAGCAACAACCACGGGTCATCATCGAGTTGATCGGCGAACACGTACAGCACCGCGGCGATGTGCTTGCACGGGTTCTCCCAGTCGGGACACGAGCAGGTGGCCCGCAGGTCGGCCCAGGTGTCGGGGAACAGAGCGAACCCGGCGTCGGCGCACGCCGACTCCAACTCGGGCGGCACCTCCCCGGCCAACAGTCCGGCGGCGAAACGCACCTGCGATGCCAGGATGGCCTCAAGCGCAGCCCACGACTTGGCGGTGGGTTCGTCACAACGCACGGTGACCGCGTAGGGCGTGCGGCGCGACCCCTGAACCTGCGCCACCAACATGCCGGGGTTCACCTCCACAGACAGCACCTGTCCGCTGCGGGCATATCGACGGCCCCGTTGCATGCGCCCACCCAGCCCGTAGCCGGCCAGCATGGTGACAAAGCGCTCCGACCACCAGTTGTCGGCCATGGCCCCGCGCTGCTTGGACGTGGCGATGCCATCGGCGGGCAGCGGCTTGGATGCCGGGTACTGCTGCCATCGGTCGTCCCAACCCCTGCGTGCCATCAGCCGACCTCCCGGTCGCGCAGCGAGATCACGCCGCGTAGGTCCTCGGTGCTCAGCTCGGTCACCCAACCCTCGCCGGTGCCAACGACCGCCTTGGCCAGCGCCCGCTTGTCGTTGATCATGGCGTCGATTCGCTCCTCGATGGTGCCCATCGACACCAACTTGTGCACGTCGACCGCACGACGCTGCCCGATGCGATAGGCGCGGTCGGTGGCCTGGTCCTCGATGGCCGGGTTCCACCAGCGATCCAGGTGGATCACGTGGCTGGCCGCAGTGAGGTTCAGCCCGGTGCCGCCCGCCTTGAGCGACAACAGGAAGATCGGAGGGCCGTCGAGGTCTTCGAACGCGGTGAGCATTTCGTCTCGACGCTTGCGCTGCACGCCACCGTGGAGCCATAACGGTTCGATCCCGTAGCGGCGAGCAAAGTGCTCGGCCAGCAGGTCGCCCCAGGCCGTGTACTGGGTGAAGCACAGCACCTTGTCGCCCACGTCGATGATCTCGTCCAGCAACTCCTCGGTGCGGTTGAGCTTGCCCGAACGGTCGCCGAGTGCCGAGCCATCGCCCAGAAAGTGAGCTGGGTGATTGCAGATCTGCTTCAGCTTGGTGATGCCGGCCAACACCAGGCCACGTCGGGCGATGGCGTCGTCGGCATCGGTCGCCTGCCCGGGTGTGCCGCCCGCCTGATGCCTGCGCCCGGGCTTCGTGGGCCGGTTTGGGCGATCGAGGCGTTTGTCCAGTTCGTCAACGGCTTCCAACAGCTCGTCGACCACCGCCTGGTACAGCGTGGCCTGCTCGTGGGTCAGCGTGCACAGCTCGGTCTGTTCGATCTTGTCCGGCAGGTCGTCGATGATGCTGCGATCCGACTTGAGGCGCCGCAGCACGAACGGTCCGGTGATGCGGCGCAACAGCGCCGTGGTCTCCTCATCGCCGTCGCGCTCGATGGGGCCCGCGAAGCGTTTGGTGAACGAGGTGATGGTGCCCAGCAGGCCAGGGTTGAGCACGTTCATCAGCGACCACAGCTCGGCCAGGCGGTTCTCCACCGGGGTGCCGGTGAGGGCGATCCGCCGAGTGGCTGGAATGGCCGCAACCGCTTTGGCAGCCTTGGTGCGGGGGTTTTTGACCTGCTGGGCCTCATCGAGCGCCAGCCGCCCCCACGCGACCTCAGCCAGATGATCGGCGTCTCGGGCCACCAGTGAATAGGTGGTGAGCACCACGTCGATGGCCGCCGCCCGCTTGGCGAACGAGACGCTGTCATCGTGACGCCCGCCGCCGTGATGCAACAGTATCGAGAGCTCGGGTGCGAACCGTCCGATCTCCCGCTGCCAGTTGCCCAACACCGACACCGGTGCGATCACCAGGGTCGGGCCCGGCACCGGATCGGCCAACACGGTGGCGATGAGCTGAGCGGTCTTGCCCAGCCCCATGTCGTCGGCCAGACAGGCACCGAGGCCCAACCGCCCGAGGAACGCCAGCCAGCCCACCCCCCGCTGCTGGTAGGGGCGGAGCGTGCCTTGAAACCCGGGCGGGTGCTCCACCGGCGTGACGGTGCCCGCCAACGCGTCGTCGAGCAGCTCGCCGAGCCAACCGGTGGCGGTCACGCCGTCGACCTCGATGCCGTCGGGTGCGTCAAGGCTGCTGAGCCCCAGGTGAGCCCGCAGCAACTCGGTGGCATCCGCCTGGCCCTCGGTGCCGACCGCTGCCACCAGGGCGGCCACCCGGTCGGGGTCGACCTGCACCCACTGGCCGCGTATTCGCACCAGTTCCGACTTGGCGGCGGCGGCCGCCTCCAAACGCTTGAGGTCGGCCTTGGTCAGCTTGAGCGTGCCCAGCGCCGCCTCCCAGCGGAAGGAAACCAGGGTCTCGAGGCCGAACCCCGACTGGGTGACCACGCCGGGCGGGCTCGCCGCCTTGGCTCGGAGGCCGAGCTTGGGGCGGGTGGTCCACCACGACGGCAACAACACCGCCACGCCCACCTCGGCCAGTGGCTCGACCCGCTCGGCGATGGCCAGCACCGCCGCGGTGTCGACGCTGAGTTCGGTCGGGGCGGCCTCGTCGAGCACCGGCGCCAGCTCTACGGCCAAACGCACTGCCCGGCCCAGCTGACCGAGCAGCTCGGTGATGCCATCGGGTCCGAACACCGAGCGGTCATCCCACAGGTCGGCCAACGAGATCAGCAGGCTGGTTTCCTCGGAATCCTGGGCCAGCAGCTCTAGGCGCCAAGCGGTTGCGGCGTTGCCTCTGGCGCCGGTCGGAGGCTCGTGCACCCGGATGGCCAGTCGAACCCGGGTGGCGCGGTCGGCGCCGGTGGCGATCCACTCGTCGATCCGGTTGGCCAGCGCTGCGACCCGCTCCGGATCGATGCCGCTCGGCAACGCGGGGTCGGGGCGGCCGAGCGCCTCAATCCAGGCGTGAGGCACGGTGCGTCGTCCGGGCCGAGGGGGCACCAGCGCATGCCCGCCGGCCGCGAGCCTGCGTCGAACCTCCAGGTCGGTGGCCCGGGCCAGCGCCGAAGCCGCCGCAGCGTGACCCTCCATCGAATCCTCAAGCACCAGTGCTGCGACCATGTTCCGGTCACCCACGCCCGGAAGGGGCCACCAGGTCGCCAGGCCGCCCCCGTTGGGGTCGGCCTCCAGCGCGGGCACGAAGCGGCCGGCGTCCACCAGCGAGCGGGCCACGGCGGCCACCCGTTCGTCGTTCGGCTTCAATGGTCCGTCGCCGACGCTGACCTTCCCGCCGGGGTTTGGGTCATCGTCACCGTGGCTGCCGGTCGCCTTGGTCGCCATCACCTCACATCCTGGCACCCGACTTCTGACGAACGCCCATTGGGCTGCGGTTGTCGGCATCTTCACGGTGGGCTCTCAGGAAACACCCAGGTCGAGTTGGCAGGATCGAGCGATGAGTGCTGAGCGTCTGCTCCTGGTGGACGACGACAGCCTGAGATCGATGCTGGACGCGGCGCTGAGCCACAACGGTTTCGATGTCACCCCGGTGGACAACGGGCGTGACGCGCTGGCCAGGGTTGGCATGCTGGGGCCCGACCTGGTGGTGCTGGACGTCATGATGCCCGAGATTGGACGGCTTCGAGTTGTGCCGCCGCCTGCTGGCTAACGGCTCGCAGGTGCCGGTGCTGTTTTGCCGCTCCGGCATGGCGCGGGCCGACGACTCCATCATGGTGTGTGCCGACCTGTTGTTGGATGACGACGCCCATCGGGTGACCCGGGCGGGCATCGCAGTCATCGCCGTCATGCTGGGCGTCGTCAGGGTGGCCATCACCAAGATCACCGAGAACAACCTGCTGAGCCAGGTTGACCGTCAACTGACCGCTGCAGTGGGCCCGATCCGGGACTTCGACGACTTCGGCCGTTCGGGAGGGGCTGCCGGCGGACCCGACGATCAGGCCCCCAACGACAAGACGCCTCCATCGCGTTCAATGAGCTCGCTCTACGTGGGAATCGTCGATGGCACCGACGTGGATACCGTGCCGGCAGCGTTCAGCGCGTCGATCTGACCGGTCGCGTCTTGTCCGGCTGTCGAGACCCGTGCGTACCCGAGAAGGTGACCGTCGACCATCGGGCGACCGTATCAATACCGGGTCGGGTGGGGGGGTAGTGAGACGTTGATTCCGCGCACGAGTTATGAACACTTCGAGCCGGTGCCCCTGCGGCTTTCAGAAGCCGCCTTCACCAGCGTTCGTTAACGGTCGTATTTGAGACGACCACCAGTTGAAACAGCCGACAGGTGAGGATCAGGTCTGATCCTCACCGAGAATCCGGACCGGAACCGAGTCGTTACCACCATGCCGGCAGCACCCGAAAATATGAACGACGTGACACAACTTGCGTTCGATGCTAGAGATACGGGTCATCACATTTGAGGGGAGCTCAACATGAGCGACGGTCTGTCTCGTATCTGGATGTCCATGGCCTTGCTGGTCAGCATCGCCGCCTTCGGGCTGGGTGTGCCGGCCGGCGCTGCTCCAGCGGCTCCAGGCGCTCCGGCTGCTCCGGCAGCATCCCGGGTTGTGAGCGACGCATCGTGTTCTGCGCCGGCTCCACACGGGTTCTCCGACGTTCCGACCAGCCACTGGGCCAACACCGCCATCGCATGGCTCGTCGAAGCCAAAATCACCGGAGGCACCGGCCCTGGCAAGTACTCACCAAACGCGGGCGTGACCCGTGCCCAAATGGCCCAGTTCTTGTGGGCCAACGCCGACAAGCCCGCACCCACAGCCTCCCACGGGTTCACCGACGTCACAGCCAGCCACTGGGCCAACACCGCCATCGCATGGCTGGTCACAGCCGGCATCACCGGAGGCACCGGCCCTGGCAAGTACTCACCAAACGCGGGCGTGACCCGTGCCCAAATGGCCCAGTTCTTGTGGACCAACGCCGACAAACCCGCACCCACAGCCTCCCACGGGTTCACCGACGTTCCGACCAGCCACTGGGCCAACACCGCCATCGCATGGCTCGTCGAAGCCGAAATCACCGGAGGCACCGGCCCTGGCAAGTACTCCCCCAACGCGAGGGTGACCCGTGCCCAGATGGCCCAGTTCCTGTGGGCCAACGCCTGCGCACCGTCCAGCCCAACCCCCAAACTCAGCATGGACGCCGGCAACGAACACACCTGTGCTGTGAAACCAAACCGCACCGCCAAATGCTGGGGCTACAACCACTACGGTCAGCTCGGTGACGGCACCAAAACCGGCCGCAACACACCCACACCCGTGATCGCCCTCCGCAATGTCACCGAAATCACCACCGGCGGCAACCACACCTGCGCTCTCAGCACCAACGGCACCGTCAAATGCTGGGGCACAGCCCGCCTCGAGAACGTCAACGGGACCGACCGCAACACACCCACACCCGTCGCCGGCCTTCGCAATGTCACCGCCATCACCGCCGGCGGCAACCACACCTGCGCGCTCACCACCAACGGCACCGTCAAATGCTGGGGCTACAACACGTACGGCCAGCTGGGTGACGACACCACCACCGACCGCCTCACACCCACACCCGTCGCCGGGCTCACCAACGTCACGTCAATCACCGGCGCCGGGGCCTCCCTTGAGGGGCACACCTGCGCAACCCTCACCAACAACACCGTCAAATGCTGGGGCAACAACAGCAAGGGTCAGCTCGGTGACGGCACCACCACCAACCGCCTCACACCCACCACCGTCACCGGGCTCACCAACGTCGCCACCATCTCCGCCGGCGCCCGTCACACCTGCGCAACCCTCACCAACAACACCGCCAAATGCTGGGGCTCCAACCTCTACAGCCAACTCGGCAGCCCCAAATCTGGCGACACCTCGATGCGCACCTCCCCCACACAGGTCACCGGCCTCACCAACGCCACCACCATCGCAGCCGGCAACGACCACACCTGCGCAACCATCAACAACGGCAGCGCCCAATGCTGGGGCTGGAACCCGTACGGCCAGCTCGGCGACGGCACCGAGTACACCGAGCGCACCACCCCCAAACCCGTCACCGGGCTCATCGACGTCACCACCATCACAGCCGGCGGGCTCTATACCTGCGCCACCATCACCAACAACACCGCCAAATGCTGGGGCTCCAATGTCGAGGGCCAGCTCGGTGACGGCACCACCACCAAACGCCTCACCCCGACACCCGTCACCGGCCTGTAGCCAGGACGTCGACCACCCCGAGGAGACCGTGCACCCCACGCCGCACACCAAAACGTTGGAGCTCATGAAGGAGCTCCCGGCCAGGTAGTTGTCGATGTTGTGCCCGGAGACCGCCGCCACCAGCGACCAGCTGGTAGGCACGCGCGACACTCGGCAGCGCCCGGCACGACCAAAAGCGGGTTCGACGGCACCGCCGTCGAAGGGATACCCGCCGATGAGGGAAGCGAGCACACCAGCGACGTCACCGATCACAACGGCCTCTGCGTGGGAGAGCGACTGCAATGCCAGTGGCAGCAATTGGCTTCCGCCGGCAGCGCCACCCCCGCCGGCGGCTCCCGCTTGGTGACCCATCTGAGTCCTTCGAGGTGTGAGCGGGCGGCGCCGGTTCCGTGGTGCCGTAGTTGGGCCGAGCGGCCGCGCCTTGGACCGTCTCACAAACCTTCGTTTGTGAGACGGGGGCGCTGACAGGAAAGGTCGGTTTCTGTACAACGAGAGAGGCGCAGGCGTCGAAAGCTACGGCCCGGTTCGGTCATCGCTATGGCGACCCGGGTGCTTGACGGCACAGCCGTCACCATCACCGGAACCACGCCGAGTTGGTAGAAGGACGCCGGCTACTAGCTCAGCCGGTCCGTCAGTGCCCGTCCCGATTGGCTTTCGCACATCGCGACGTCAGTGACGCCCGCCGCCCCTGCCTTAGCGTCAATTTCGTTTGTTCGGCCAGCTCGCCAGCGTGATGAATGCGAAGAGGGCGAGATACAGCGCCAACGAACTGGCTTCGATTCCGAGCGGCGTGAAGTTGACCCGATCGATGGCGAGGTCGACGAGCAACGTAGTGAACAAGGCGGAGGTGGCGACGACGCTGACCACGAGCCAGCGTGCTCGCAGTGGCTGGGATCGTTGGTGGGGTGATGCTCCAAGGATTGACAACCCGTTTCGGGTTTCGTGGTCGGCTGTCTTGGTTGAGCGGAGAGTGATCAGGACCGTCGCTGCGGCGAGCAGAAATCCGAGCAGCTTGGCAGCCGTGAGAGCGCTAGGGCGGAGTACCTGTCCTCTCCAATAGAGAGCATTGGTGAGACGTTCCGAGGAGATGTCTCGCTTCATCGCCGATTGTTCGATCTGTGCGCGTGCCGCTGTCTCCGTCCTGGCCGATAGATCGGTGAGCGTAAGAATGTGGGCCGTCTCCAGCGTCATATCGGCTGGTGGTAGTTCGGGAGGGGCCATGATTGCGACGATGTTGGAGCGTTCGGTGATCCACTTCTGGTTCGGGCTCGCTGGGCGGCCATCGACCAGAACCTTCGTCGGGCGTTCGATGGTCCCGGTTGGCCCAAGAGCGATGGACGGACCGGTCGGGTCGATCCCAAAGAACTCTGGTGGTTGAGTCCAGAAGACGTCCCGATCTGCGCACGGAACGGTCGTGCCGGTCGTCGCCAGCGCACGGCAGGTCGTAAAGGCGATGGTCGGCTCGACCTCAAAGCTCTGAGAGGTCGGCGATGCGAACGTGAAATCCGCCTGCTGTGTCCTGAAGAGGGCAGGGTCGAGTTCTGTGGGTAGGTCGCCATAGGTGATGAGCTGTCCAGGTTCAGCGTCGTTGAGGTAGGGGAGGATGTCGGTGATGACGAGACCGAGAGACTGGGTGAGTGCTATCCAGCATGCGAGGGAGACCAGCGAAACCACTGGCCTCGAGACCTCGGAGGGGTTTGCTTGAAGTTGGCTGCCGGCCATCTGCCAGGACCAGCGGCGTGAGGTTCGGGAGAGGCGGCGCCCGACCAGCGTCAGCACCGCCGGAATGCCGACAAGGAATCCGATCCCGACAAGGACGATGAGAAGTACCACGGCAAGCAATCGTTGTTCGTCCAACTCCTTGATCACGGCCAGACCGCGTTTGTTGGTTCCCGAAGTCAGCGCGAGGAACATGATGATTCCGGTCACGCTGAGCCCGAGGAGCAGCAGCCGCGGCCCAATTCTTCGGACGTTTCGTTGGTTGCGACGTGCTCGCAGCGGGTTCGATATCGCTGGGACCAGCGTGACAGCGAACGCGACGGCCATGGTCGCTGCAGTGCACAGCGTGAACACCCCCATGAGCACGAGAGCGGCTGGCGACCCGAGCACGTCGCTGGGGTACCAGCTCACCCCGCTGATGCCCAACGGCCCGAGTAGGCGGCCGCAGACGAGGACTGTCAGCGCTGCCGCTGCCGTTCCGAGACCCAGCGCGGGGAATTGCTCCGCCGTTTGCATCGTCATGATTCGTCGGCTGCTCAGCCCCATGATTCGAAGCGTTGCGGTTCTTCGGTCTCGCCGGTCGGCGTCGAGACGCATTGTCGAGATCAAGACGCCCATCAACGGAATCATCAGAAGCGCGCCGATCGCCACACACCAGCCGATCGCGATTCCTACAGCGTCGGGCCCTTCCCCTGGATTGCTGCTCGCAGCGTTGCCGAAACCGTGCCCGTCCGACACGGCACCCTCGTCGACCAAGACCGCCACCTGGCTCGTATCGACAAGCGATTCCGGTTCGACTCCTCGGTAGACGAACAGCTCATTGGGTGACACCAGCCCCTCGGGCTGGATCACCCCCGCTGCGGGTCCCCACCGATCAGAAGTCTTTCGCTCGGCCAGACCAGGAGAAACAAACACCTCTCCCGGACGAGGGAACCGCACCAGCCCGGGAGGACTCGGAGCATCGTCACTCAGTCCGGCCAGCGTCACGACCGTGACCGGTTCGTCGTCGTCGATCGTCGTCACGATTTGAAAGCGGAACAATGGTGGCTCGGCGACCGCTCCAGCGTTCTCGCCTGGAGTACGAGCAACAGAGCGGGCACTCCGCTCCGAAACAGCGCCTGGGATCACCGCCAGCGCAGCTATCGCCAAGGCCACCAGAAACGCCGCTAGCACCGTTGTCCACGCCGACGACGACCGCACAGCCAACTGATGCCAACCGGAACGCCAACCCCACCGAACAAAATAGCGGCCCCCAACCGGCACCCTGTTGAGGCGACCCTTCACACCTGTCGGATCGGTCACCCCGCCGACTCCGACCTGGCCGTCAACACCCCCGAAAACAGATCGACAATTCGGTCCATTCTCTCAGCAACCGCATCATCATGGGTCACCACAACCATGGCCGCACCCGATCGTCGTTGCTGTTCCACCATCGAATCGACCACCAGCTCGCTCGTTCGACGGTCCAAAGCACCGGTCGGCTCGTCGGCCAGCACCAAACTCGGACCGTGGACAAAGGCGCGAGCCACAGCAGCCCGCTGACGTTCGCCGCCCGAACACTCACCCGGAAGACGGACGGTTTCCTCGATCAACCCAAGCGCACCGAGCCACTCCTCGGCCCGGCCATCCGCTTCGGACCGATCAACCCCCTGAAGACGAAGCGGCAATGCCACGTTCGCCGTCAGGCTGAGCTCCTCAAACAACGCCCCATCCTGCAGCACGTAGCCAATCCTGCGAAGCCGCAAATCATCAAGCTTCGCAGAAGTTGACCGACTCACATCCATGCCGCAGACGACAAGCTCGTCGGCAGAACTCGGAACAAGACCGGCCAATGCATTCAACAACGTCGACTTACCGCTCCCGGACGGCCCCCGAACAGCAACGGACTCACCAGCGCCCACAACGAGATCACACCCAGCGAGAACGTGCGCCTTGCCGAAATCAGCTCGAAGCCCCCGAGCGACTACCACACATGAACGACCGATGGGTTTCCCTCCAAGCCAGGGGTCGTCTTCCTTGCAGAAGGCGCCAGGCAATCCACTCTAGGACTGAACAACCACAGTTCGGATCACCGCAACCGATAGCAGCACCGGCGACGTCGTCGCCGAGACTCAGACCGAAATCGAGGTTCGGGATTAGCCTGACACGGACCTCACCGAGGCTGAGCCAGGGTCGGCGCACGAACACGATCACCCGTGATCGGTCAGTACCGTTGCCAGAAGGGTCGCCAGCCGACCTTGGTCGATAGGTGCAGGCAACTCGCCCCCATGTTCGCCCGTATGGTCAGCTGAGCACCCGTTATGACCGATCCGCGTTACGAACTCGCCCCCTCTGCACTCCGGCACCACATCGACATCGACGACACCCTCCACGCCATCAACAACGCGCTCTACGAGTTTCATCTCGACGCCGAACCACCCCGACGCCCTCACAATCGGATACTCGTCATCGGACCCGACCGCAGCGGATCGCTACTGGAAATCGTCCACATTCCGACCGATACTGCATACCGAGTGATCCACTCGATGAGGCTCCGCCCGGGCACACGGGCCAAATACCTATGAGCACCACCGCACCAACAGCACCCAGGCCGACACCCGAAACGCCGCTGTACCCCTACGGAACAATGCTGGCCGACGCCAACGGGTACCTCTACGACACCGACGGCACAGCCGTCACCCTCAAAGGCCGCCAGCTCACCACCACCGAACTCGACGCAGCAGCCGACGACTGCGAAACGGGACTCTGACCGCACTTTGACGAGGGACCGTCGCTACACAGGCGGCGCAGCATTGTCGCCGGACGTGCGATGAACAGCCATTCCCTAACACTGCATAGTCCCAGTCGCCAGCAGCCAGAATGCGCCGGTTCGGCGGCGCCATAGTTGGGCCGAACGGCCGGACCTTGGCCTGTCTCAAAAACCTTCGTATTTGAGACACCGGTGAAGGGCGGAGGTTCGGGACCGGTGAGCGTTATGAGGGGCCGCTCACTTGACCGGCGGCGCAACACTCGCCGGTTCCCGGGTGGCACGCCAGGTGACCCGGACCGGAATTACCGGGTGCCCATCGGCTGGGTCAACACCCGGTGGCGTCGCGCAACGTTTGGCATGCCTGCCTCAGCCGTGATGGCTCGAGCTGGGTGATCTGTCGTCGGAATGCGGAACGCGGAATGGTGTGGATGTTGTCGAAGTTGACGACGCAGTCGGTTGGGACGCCGTCGCCGGGGTTCAGGTCGAGCTCAGAGACCAGGCCGCGGACGGTTCGCGTGATGGCCGCCACCACGACTGACCCAATGCGATCAGCCACTGGATCTCGGGTGAGTACCAACACCGGGCGGTCCCCGCCGGGCGTTTCTGCGAACCAGATCTCACCGTGTTGCATCGGCCCAGTCCGAGAAGTCCTCGGCGGGTCCCCAATCGGCCACCTGGCCGATTGCCGACTCGTCGGCTGACAGTGGAGTCTCCAACCATCTTTCGGCATCATGTTCGGAGGCGAGCCGGCTGAGGTGACGATGAAGTGCCTCGCGGAGAAGCTCAGATTTGTCGATGCGCAGTTCGTCGGCCCATCGCTGCGCTGCGTCTGCTTCGTTGTCGTCAACTCTGAAGCTGATCATTGTCATACGTCCAGGGTATAGCGTATGACGGGGCGCTGCAAGGTTCCCGTCCACCCAGAATCGGTGATACCGAGCACCCAAACCGGACATATCGCCGGCTATGCGGCGCGGGCTTCTCCATTCAGGCTCGCGGTTATGCGGTGGGGAACCCGCGGCCGGGGGCACCCATTCACGGGTGTGCGGTTCTCGAAAGGGGGGGTAGCCCCAATACCGTCCAGTTAAGGGAGGATGGTGATGAGGGGTGGGCCGTCGGGTTGGGGCCAGAGTGCGTGGCGGACGCGTTTGACGTGCCAGCTGACGTATTTGCGTTTGACGACCCGTGGGTTGGTGCGGAGCCGTCGGGGCGGGTTGAGCCGGTGGGCGAGCCTGCGGATTGCTTGGGTCCAGCGGCTTTCAGTGTGCTGAGGGGGGAAAGTCGCCCGGTTGAGCGATGGTGGCACGAGCGATGTTGATGGCAGCAACGAAAGAGACCCGGTCCGGGTCTCGGCCGGCGTGGTGGGCGGCTTCACACATCAACGTTCTGATGGCGTAGTGGCAACACAGGTGCCCCCAGATCTCTTGGTGGACCATGTCCGGCGACCTCGACCGGAGGACCACCCTCGCTCCGCGCTGATGGGTTTTCAACTCGTCGAAAGCTGTTTCGATCTCCCATCGTTGGGTGTACGCCACAGCGAGTTCTTGGGCTCCGATGTCGCCCGGGTCCATCACGGTGGTGAACAGCCGGATCTCCGAGGGTTCTTGGCCGGTATGGTTGTCGACGGTGTAATCGATCAGCCGAACCCGGAACGCCTTGCCCCGGCTGATCCCAGGGGTTTTCGGTGGGCGGATCTCCACGACCCACGACCCGTCGCAGAGTTCCTCAACCGGGCGGGGTTTGATCGATTTCGAGACCCGCCACAACAGATCCGCACCGGTCGATGCGGCCTGTTGCCACAACGCAGCACTGTAGAAACCGCGATCTGCGAGCAGCATCATGTCCGGGGCCAGCCGGTCGATCAACGGCCCGGCCAGTTCGCGTTCACCAGCCGAGTACACACCGATCTCCGCGTCGAACATCGCGTGGGTGCCACACTCAGCGACCGCAACAACCCGGGCCTGGGGGAACGCGGACCGTTCGCCTTTGTTCACCCCCGGCCGCCCAAAGAACCCGTCGTTGGCCGGGCTGTCATCAAGATCGAACGTGGTCCCATCAATCGCGACCAAACGACGGCCAGCCAAAAACGACCCCGGCGTATCAACCGTTGCGAGCGGGCCGGTCACCTGACGGAACAACTGCTCCACCGGCGCGGACCCAAGACGTTGACGGGCCTGGGAGATCGCCGACTTCGTCGGCAACTTCCAGGCGTCCTCCCACCCCGAAGTCCACGACAACCCGTCGGTCAACAACGCCAACACATCCACATACGAGCCGTCCGCGTAGAGGGCCATGCCCATCGAGTAATAGGCCATCACCCACGCCGGTAACGCCCGGTGGCGTTGCTCCTTCGCACCCGCCTCCAAGATCACCCGATCAACAGCATCTGGCGGGAACGCCCTCATCAACACCCCCACCGACACCAAATCCGACAAACGACGATCCGACTCGGGCTTCAACTGTCCAGCACGTGGCATCCACCCAAACTACACCAATGTGACCCTAACTGGACGGTATTGGGGGTAGCCCCCTCAGCGCGACGCGCTGGCGGGCAGCTAGTTCTCAGGTCGGAACGGAAGACTCCGAATCCGGATTCGCTCGTTGTCGAGGACGACGAGAGCTCCGGCCGAGAGATCGTCGGCCACCGCGTCGAGGTTGGCGATGATCAGCGCGGCGATGTCGTCGGCTCGGCGGTCTTCCTGACGTCTTAACAGAATCACCGACGGCCCTGCTGCGTTGGAACGAGCAAGCAGCTCACCAAAGTCGGTGTCTGATGAGACGAGCACAGCGCCTGTCGTTGTTGCCGTGGCGAGCACCTCGTGGTCTGGAGCCCGGCTCAAACCCAGATCTCGCAGATGCTCAGCGGAATGCCCGGCTTCGGCCAGCAAGCCGACTAGGACCGGTGAGACGTTCTGGTCGAGCAGAAACCTCACGCCGAGAGGAGTGGCAACTGACGTTCCTGCACAGCAAGCCCTGCGAACTTGAGCGCTTCGGTGATGTCCCCGGCCTCAAGATCAGGATGCTCAGCGAGGATCTCTTCGTTGGTCATGCCATCGGCAACCATCGCGATGACAGTCGCTACGGGAAAACGCAAACCTCGAATGCAAGGGACGCCAGCCATCGTGGTTGGGTCTGAGGTGATCCTGGTGAAGACCATGCGCTCAGGCTACTCCGACCCTCGCTCCTGTGGCCCCGCACCGGGGCGAAGGCTCGATACCCAGATCAGAAGAACGATCACTTCGGGGACGTGCCGTCCGGCTTCCGGCAATCAGCGCTGGCTAACAAGGGCAGCGTCCACGAGCAGTACCCGTCTACAGCGCAACAGAACCTCCAACAACTGAGACGATAGGTGTCACAATTCGGCCCCATCGTGGCGCCGCAATTTCACGGCAACATTGGGGGTTGCGTTGGCCAGTCGGCCCTACGGACCGGTCGGGTCTTCACTCATGATCCCGTCGCTTTGGCAACTATCGAGGCCCCTTCGACACCGCTTTCCGGACGGTCCATTACCGCCGCAACACTCGACCCAATCGGTAGTTCGAGACTCAGTTGGGCAGTGCGGCCATCACCGACGGTACCGAGAAGCTCTAAAGGCACATCAATCGCAGCCAGTTGGGAAATTGGTGCCTGCAAGTTGGCGCTCTCATCAACAAGGAACGTCTCGACTCTCGGGTTAGTCGGATCGATGTAGGCAGCGACTGGCACCGCTGCCAGGTCGGGCGAGGACAGGCCAACGCAGTCTGACCACCCCAGCTCGATTCGAGTGCACACGGTGTACGGGCCGACCCAGCTCTCGGGCAGATCCGGGATGTTGAAACTCGCCAGCTCCAAGGTTGCGAGCACGCTTGGGTCGGTCCTCGCCGGGTTCAATATCGTCACCTGCTCTGGTGGTGCGGAGGGGTCTGCAAGAAGTGACTCGGTTGTTTGACTGTCCACTCCCACGATGGCTCGAGCGACGTCGGTGGACCGCTCCCCAAATCGCCCTTGGAAGGGAGCCGTGACCATCCCGAACTTGCATTCACCGACGAACGCGAACTCGCCATCAAGGAACGCAACGGTGGCAATAGAGACGTTGACCTCACCTCCCTCGTACCCAACCTTTGTGTACACCTCCGCGCCGGACTCAAGAGCTGCTTTCGTTTGATCAGCTTGGCGCGGATTGAGAGGTAGTGGCTTCTCCTGCGATGCCTCCCAAGCGTTATGAGGGAGAATAGGTGTTGCCGGGAGAGACGCTCCCAGGAGGAAGCATTATGGCAACAGAATCGACTCGTGTTGATGTGAGGTCCCGCCGGTCGTGGCCGGTGGCAGAGAAGGAGAGGATTGTGGCGGCCTATCGGGCTGCTGACACCCCGACCGGGCGGGGTGAGGTGATGCGCCGTGAGGGTGTGTATCAGTCGTTGGTGTGGCGGTGGGGCCAACAGATCGACGCCGGCACGTTGGGCACCAAACGTCCTGGCCCGAAAGCGACGGGGAAGGACAAGGCGAAGATCCGGGTGCGGGAACTCGAAGCGCAGCTGGAGCGGGCCAAGGACCGGAACCGCGCCCTCGAGGAGCTGGTGGTGACCCAGGGAAAATGCTTGGCGCTGCACGTCGACGTGAGTGTCCACGGCAGCGCGAACTCCCCGAAGTTCTAGTCACCAACATCGAAGGGTGGGCCGAGAGGGTCGGGGCCGAGTTGGCTGCGAAAGCGTTTGGTGTGGCCCCGAGAACGTGGCGTCACCACGCCCAGAAACAGCGGGGCGAACTGCCCGAGCGCCCATCGAGGGCGACCGGGAAACCCAGACGTCCGCACCCGGCGAAACTCACCGACGAGGAGGAACAGGAGGTGGTCGACACGTTGTGTTCGGAGGAGTTTGTGGATGTTGGTGTCGACGAGGTGTTCGTCACCATTCTCGATGACGGTATCTACTTGTGCTCACCGTCCACGATGCACCGGATCCTGAGGGATCGTGGCCTCAATGGGCAACGCCGCCAAGGGAACCCCCGTCAGGGCCACCCTCGGCCGAGGGTGGTCGCGACCGCACCGAACATGGTGTGGGTATGGGACATCAGCCGGATCCCGGGCCCGGCCAAGGGGGTGTGGTTCTACCTGTATCTGGTGATGGACTTGTGGTCCCGTAAAGCGGTTGGCTGGTGTGTCGACATCGAGGAAACCGCTGCCATCGCCGAGAAGCTGATCGCCACCATCGCAGCCCGGGAAGGGATCGAACGTCACCAGTTGGAGGTCCATTCGGATCGGGGCGCCCAGATGACCTCGGGGACGCTCGCCGAGCTGTACGACACTCTCGGTGTGCGCCGGTCGTTGTCACGACCGCGGGTGTCCAACGACAACCCCCACGCGGAGGCTGCGTTCAAAACGTTGAAGTACCGGCCGGACTGGCCCACAACGTTTGAGACGCTCGCGGAGGTGACCGCTCACTGCGAACAGTTCTTTGGCTGGTATAACAACGAGCATCATCATTCGGGCATCGGGATGCTTACCCCCGCTGATCGTCACGGCGGGCACGGTCAACGGATCGACATCGCCCGTCAGGCCGTCCTTGATGCCGCCTTCCAGGCGCACCCGGAGCGGTTCCCCAACGGGCGGCCACACCCGCCCCACCAGCCCGAACGGGTGTGGATCAACCCCACCGAACTACACACCCGCTGAACCACCCAACCGACAACCAAGAAAACCGGCAATCAACTATTGACAGGCTCCGATGAGTTGGTCGTCGGACCGACTCACAACGGCAGCGCGTCGCGCCGTATCTCGTCGTCGCGATCCAACAGAGCACCCGCTGATACCACGTCGACTTCGACGCCGAGCAGATCGCCCAGCGCTTCTTCGAGATGGATCAAATCGAGCAACGAACTCGTCGGCTCGAACTCGACCAGGAAATCAATGTCGCTCTCAGCGTTGGCCTCACCCCGAGCGACAGATCCGAATAACGAGATCGAACGACCCCGGTGTCGGCGGACGAGGTTCTCGATGTCGGCACGGTGGGCGCTGACCAACGACGGCAAGGTCACGGAAGCGGCGTCCATGGTCAGAACCTACGCCACCGCCTGACCTTGCAGGAAGGAATTCAGCAAAAGCCCGGTCGATGTCATCATCTCCACCCGGGGTGACAAGCCGCGCGCTGCCGCCGTGCCGACCGAAAGCCGCGCGGCCAGCCCCACACACAATGTGCCCAGATTGTCCAGGTCCGCTTGAGTGGGCAGCGCAACACTTCGACCCCTTCGTGGTGTCACGGAATGGCGGCTCGACAGCAGGGTGGCTGCGGTAGTATCTCCGAATGGCAGGCATCTGAGACTTCGTCCGAATTTCATCGTTCAACGAAGGGGTCATTTGTCATGCCCACGCAACCACTTACAGGAACAGTCGCCCTCGTCACTGGCGCAAACCACGGAATCGGCGCCGCAACAGCGATCGAACTGGCCGAACGAGGCGCCGACATTGCCGTCTCGTTTCTGCGCACCGCTGACCAAGGACGGACCGACGACTACAACCTCGCACGAGCCCGTAACGCCGAGAATGTCATCGGCGCCATCGAGACACTCGGCCAACGAGCCGTAGGTATCGAAGCTGATCTTTCAGACCCGGACGTGCCGGCACGCCTCTTCGACGAGGCTGAGGCGGCCCTCGGTCCCGTGTCAGTGTTGGTCCACAACGCGAGCGGCTGGCACAAGGACAGCTTCTCGCCCGATCGAGGCGATGCCGTCGGCCGAACCAGCGTCATGGTCAACCCAAAATCGATCGACTCCCAACTCCACATCGACGCCCGAGCGGGTGCCCTCCTCATGGCAGAGTTCATAACCCGACACCGAGCCCGCAATGCGCGGTGGGGTCGAGTCGTGACGCTTACCTCGGGCGAAGGCAAACATTTCCCGGGAGAGGTGTCCTACGGCGCTGGCAAAGCCGCACTGATCAGCTACACGCTGTCCGCAGCAGCAGAGATGGCAGACAGCGGGGTCACCGCCAACGTCGTCTATCCACCAGTCACCGATACCGGCTGGATCACCGACGAGGTTCGCGCATTCGTAGCCAACGACTTTGACCATCATCACGTTGCGGAACCATCCGAGGTCGCTGAGGTCATTGGATGGCTGTGCGGCGAAGCAGGCCGCATCGTCACCGGGAACGTCATCCGGCTCCGGTAGTCATCAGGAGCGACGGGCGCCACATATCGACACGCAGAATCCCTGTCTCATCCAGCCGACACGCGCCACAGAACGGCCCTTCCTGAACACCGCATAATCCCGATCAAGACAACCGATTGCCGGATATGCAGCGCGGATTCCTTACTTGAATCTCGTGATTGTGCGCTGAGGTCGTCCGGTTCCGGGCTGGCTAACGGACCTCGGAGGTATGAGTGGGCGGCGGCGGGGCAAAGCTGGTCGGGTTCACTCGGTGGTGACGCCACGATGGATCTGGGAGTTGAGCAACGCGACGCCTGTTTCGGGGTCGTCAACAGTTACGACAAAGACCTTGCCGTCTTTGAGGTCGAGACGGATGCCGGGACCGGCACGCTGAACGACCGCTGCTTGATGCGTCAGTTTGAGGCTGCCGCGGTAGCCCCAGCCGCCCCATTCCTGCGGCCGCACATCGATCGTCGACGCCGTATCGATTCGGTCGACCGCCACGAGGGTCTTGGGCCACAGGAGATGGCCGTACCTCACTTGAAGGCCGTTGCGGTCGATGCCCACGTGCAGTGTTGCCAATGCCATCAGCGGGACAGACGACATTAGGACCACGGTGCCGAACCACAGCGGGGTTGAGGCAAGGAGGACGAAGCCGACGGCTGCGACTGCGATTCCCACCAGAAATAGTGGCGCGTTGTGCAGCGACGTCGTCCAGACCGCCTGTTCGCCGTCGGCCAGATCCATGACGGGCGCGTTTCTCGCGCTCGGGTCGGCGGCGGCAGTGATGAGGTGCGATCCGAGCCGGGCGCCGGCGGTTCCGACGGCAATCGCGCTTATGAGAACAATCGGCAGGCCCCACCACGCGTTGGGTGCGTCCATCCAGCTGTCGATGCCGCGTTGTGACACCGCGGTTGTCGCCAGAATCGCTCCGCCGAGCGTTGCGATGAACGGGCCAAGGAGGCCGACGGTCGCACCGAGACGGGCAGGGACTGGGCGGCGACTCCATGCCAAGCCGATACAGAGGCTGAGCCCGAACACGACCATCACACCGGTGACGACGAGGAATGCCCCGATCGTCATGGAGTCATCCGCGCGTCCAGCGCTGTCGTAGTGGCTGGCTACTCGATCGGGTAGCTCAGACCGCAGCAGCAGGAACGGGATGTAGCTGGCGGCCAGAATGGCTGCGGGTAGCCCGACGCCGAGCCAGAATCGGGCTCTGGTCTGATCCGGAGTATTGGGGTTCGAGCCGATGGACTGTGGCATCGAGCCGTTCACAGCTGTGCCTCCACGGTTTGGCGAATTTCATGATTGGTCAGGCCAGCATGACGGGCTTCGGCCACAAGTTCGCGAGCTCTGGCCACGAATTGGGCTTGTTGAGGAGCGTCTGCAGTGACGGTGGTACCGCGCCCACGTCGAACCTCGAGGAGGCCTTCGCTGCGGAGAGTTTTGAACGCTCGCAGCAACGTGTGCACGTTGACGTCGAGACTTGCGGCCAACTGGTGTGCTGGCGCCAACTTCTCACCGGGATTGAGGTCACCTACGGCGATCGCGTGGCGGAGTTGACCGGCGAGTTGGTCGTGAATGGACTGCGTTGACGTGGAGTCCACCTTCAGAAGCATAATTCTACTCTAACTCAAACTATGCTGGGGTCAAGTAGACCTTGAATCTGCCTACCCAAACGTGGACGGCGGACCACTCTCTTTGGTGGCGGAACTTAGCCAAATCGTTCAACGCCAACGGCCCAATACAGCGCCCAGATCCTGCATTCCCGGTCCTCGCCGCATCATGGACCAGCGATCCAGGCAGCACATATCGACGCCACGTAATACCCACCGTTGGTCCGCACGACCCGCTCTACTTCGGCCCTTCCTGGGGCACCCGATAACGCCGCCTCTGGTCGCCGGGTGGGCGGTTTCTGGGTGTTTGTGCGGGTTGGTGGTGGGAGGGTTGATCCCGCCTCTTTAGGAGGCTGGGTCACCAAGGAGGCCATCATGGCCGACACCGTTCACACCCATGCGCTACCGGCAGAGATCTTCCAACCTGAGGACCCGCTCCTGGTGTCGGAACGAGTCGCGGTCGCGGCGTTCCTGGCTGGCTACTCCGGTGGCACCCGCGTCAGCTACACCACTGACCTTCGGATCTTCGCCGGATGGTGCCACGACCACGATCTCAACCTGTTCAACCTCAAACGCGCACATCTGGAGTTGTTTGGCCGGTGGATGGAACAACAAGGCCGGATGGCCTCCACGATCGCCCGACGCCTGTCGACGTTGTCGTCCTTCTACAAGTACTGCCAGATCGAAGACATCATCACGAAGAACCCGGCAGCCAACGTCCGTCGTCCCAAGGTTGACTGCGAGTCCCGCACCCTTGGCCTTGACCGCAACGAACTGGGTGCGCTGCTGGTGCAGGCCGGTCTCGGTGATGTCCGTGATGGTGCCCTCATGACCTTGTTGGCGTTGAACGGGCTGCGGATCTCCGAAGCGCTCAACGCCGACATTGAGGACATGTCGACCGAACGTGGCCACCGGACCCTGGCGATCGTCCGCACGGGCTCCAAGCACGTCACCATCCCCATCGCACCACGGACCGGCCGGGCTCTCGATCTGTACATCGGTGACCGGACGATCGGGCCGATCTTCCTTGGAGTTCAGGGTGGTCGTATGGACCGCTACTGCGCTGATCGGATGATCAAACGGCTGACCCGCCAGGCTGGGATCACCAAACGGATCTCACCTCACAGTCTCCGGCACTCGTTCATCACCGCCGCCCTCGACGCCGGTGTGCCGCTGCGGGATGTTCAGGAAGCAGCCAGTCACGCCGACCCGAGAACCACGATGCGTTACGACCGGGCCAGGCGCAGCCTCGACCGGCACGCCACCTACATCGTGTCCACCTTCGTTGCCGGCGCGACTCGCCAGGGATAGATCGCCCACCCAGGCGATCACTGAATGAGATCGCCCGAACCCAAGCTTGCCCCAGGCCTGGCCGGGGGAGGCGAGCTACGAAGCGAGCTTGGCTGCGTACTTTCGCTGAGCGGCCTGTTTGGAGACTCCCAGCATCGCTCCGATTTCGGACCAGGAACGGTCGGCTTCGCGTGCGTTGCGAATTGCGTCCAGCAGCGCTGTGTCGACACCGTCTCGTTGTTCAACCAACTCCGCAATCGTTCGAAGAGCCGCTGTCTGGGCCTCGACAAGGTCGTTGATGTCCACCTTGTCGGCCCACCGTTCGAGTGCGTCGGCTCGGTGTGCTCGTGTCGTGGTCATGGTGTCCACCACCCTTTCAGGAACTTGGATCGTGCTGGCATCGCGTGAATGATCGCAACTCCATCTGCATCGTCGACGACCCCGATTTCAAGTGGCACAGCATTCGCGGATGGTCCGATGAATATTGTGACGTCAGGATCGTCGGTCTCGAATCCTCGCCAGTGGTGTCGAAGTGCGTGGAGCATGTCGTCATCGAAGGGACACCGTGCTTGCGGGCGCTCGCCCCAATGTCCACCTGCTCAGAATATGGACTCGATCAACAGCCGTCAACATCCATTGACGAGGACGCTATCCATTGACGAGGACGTTGTTGAGTGCTGCGGCAGGCCCACGCACCGCGCCGGTTACGTGGCGCGGTGCTCCGCAGAGGTAGCTGGGATTATCGAGCGGGGCTCCGACGCCGAGCGTTGTCGAGGCGCCGGGTTACCACGTGTCGTGGTGCGCGACGATCACAGCGTCCAGATCAAGGTGAAGTACTGCTTCGGTGAGAGCTGTCGGGCCAGCGACATAGGTCCATTTGTCGTCGATCTCACTGGAAAGGAACCATGCGCGATCTGATGGCCACCACCACTGCGGGCTCCGGCGGCACAAGCTGCCGGACGCGGCACCGCTAAGCGGTGTCGGTGTTCCAATCGCCTGCACAGCATCCACTGGCCCATCGAACAACAGCATCTCGGGGCCTCCCCACCAGTCCAATCGGGCACAACGATCTATGAACGCCTCGACTGGGCGAAGCTCAGCTGTATGAGCACGAGCGATCATGGACCGCGCCCGTCGAGATGACAGCGCGGACCATGGTCGACCGCGCAGACCGCTGGAGTAGGCCACGGTGCTGGAGCCTGACCTGAGTTCACCCCAGCCGACCCAGAGGCCGAAGTGCGTTTCGCTGGGTGTCGATGTGGCAACCGACAACAACGGCACCAGCCTGTCGAGGATCTTGGCGTCGAGGCACCCCTCCTCGGCGTCAGTGGCATCGCCGATTTCCTCGCTCTCCATGTTCCCGACAACACCAGAGGGCAGCTCGCTCAACCGACGGCCGTCGGCGAGTGGGTGATGAATCCGAGCAATCGAGTCGAAACCGGTTGGAACCCGGAAGCCGACGCCGGGGGGCTCTCTCAGGCCGCCAACGACCCACTCTGCGCCCGTGTTGTCCTCAGCCGGAACCAACCCCTCGAACGCGAAATGTGACACGAACCCATCGTGACACGTTGCACCGCACCTGCGACGATGCGCAGCCTCTGCACGGCTTGACGATCCGAACGACGCCAACCGGTGCGCCCGACGCCGGGCCCCGATATCGCCGCTCGATAACTCGGCCTCTTCGATCGGATGCCGCAGCACGTATCGGCCCTTATGCCGTGCCGCAGTTTCACTGGCAAACGCCCGCCAGGACGTGACACCGCACAGTTCCCGGTACGCAGCGATCGACGTGGGGTCAGACTTTCCCAGTCAGTGCCGAGCACGACCGACCGCCGTCAGGCCGGACGAGTTTCCCAGGTCATGGCGTCGTCAATGCGACGGAGATTCCGATCGCCTGAGCTGCCGCTCCGAGTTTGCGATCGCCCGTCATGAGGGCTAGTTCCCCATCGTTGGCGAGCGCCGCCGAGGCAAGGTGTACTGCGTCGTAGCCTCGGAGCCCGTGGGCCTGTGCGAGATCGCCTGCGGATGCCGCTAGCTCGGCCGAGACCTCGATGTAGCCGATCTCCAGGGCGATCGAGTCCAGGTCGTCTACAGCTTGTTCCAAACCCGCGACGGTCAATCGACTCATTCGTCGAGCCTGGGCCAGCGCTGCTCGCGCTTCGGGATAGATCAGGCGCGTGCTGATGACGAGCGTCGCTTCGTTCCACAATCGTCCGCACGTCGATGATGCAGGTTCGCTGACCAACAGCGGAACGAGTGCAGAGGTGTCGAAGTATGCAATCACCGACGCTGCTCAGCGACCAGATCGCTCACGGTTCCGCTGCCGCTCACGGGCGGAGCGGTGCGTGGGCGCTTTTCGTGAACTGGCGGCGAAATCAGACCTTCGCTGATGAGGCGGTCGATCGTGCGCGGCTGATCCAGCGGCACGAGACGGGCTACGGCCTTGCCGTGGTCAGTCACGGTCACATCGTGGCCGTCCCGCACGATGCTGAGATAGCGACTGAGGTTGTCTCTGAGTTCTCTCACGCCGGCTTCCATCCCGCGATTGTGGCGCTTTTCAGAGAGGAAATCTAGCCACATGTGGTGAAGGGGCACGGGCCGCTGTTGTGAGTTGCCGAGCCTGTCCAGCGGCCGCACGCAAAGCAATCGCTGCTGCGTCGGTGATCTGCTCGACAACGCTCCGCATAATCACGACCTTGGTGACAACCACGGCGCAGCACTTCGGCCCCAGTCGCACGCTGCATAGTCCCGGCCTGCAGCAGCCCGATTGCGCCGTCCCCGGAGCCGTAGTTGGGCCGAACGGCCGGGCCTTGGACCGTCTCTCAGACCTTCGTATTTGAGACACCCGGCGGCGGAGTTTCGAACGAATGAGCCGTTATGGGCGTCGCCGAAGCCGACCGGGTCACGCACATATGGCCGGTTACGTGGCGTGTGTCGCACCCCGCCTCCAGCATCGCCAACAAAGATCGTTGCGCATGAGCCGAAAGGCTGGCGTCCGACCGGAGCAGGGTTCCATCGAGGTCGCAAACGTAGAGTTGATCTAGCGAGGGGTGGAGTTTCGGGCCCTCGTCGTACCGCACTTCCGCTCCGCTTCGGTTTCTTCTTCACGATCGCAACAGAGAACGCAGTCCCGCCCGCCGACTCGATCAGCCGGCAGAGCTCTGCGACGAAGTCACGGTTCTTGCGGCGCTTCCACGGGTTCGGTTTCACCACAGATGACGATTTCAGCTCCCACGCCTGCGCCTGGCCCCGTCCTGGCTAGAACGCCCGCTTCGCTCCGAGCAGCCGCCGCGAGAACGTGGGCTACGCAGACGAATCGATCGCGAAGCCCCCGATGACAACCGCTCCCGAGGCGTGGGCCACGTCCGGTTTCCCGGAGTCGTCAAGAAACAAGATCCGAGTTTCCACCAGCCGACCCTATTACCGGGCGTCCGCTCCGCACCGGCCCCGGCAGACAGCAACCGTCACTGGACCCGACCGGCACCTGACCCGACCGACAGCCCACCCGGGAGGTGTCGCCGTGGCGTCAGGGCTGGACATTTTGCTTATGCCTTTCGGGGACGGGGGTGATGGGGCATGGTGGTGAAACGTCGCGGTGTCCGCCGCTGGAGCATCCGCTGAAGGTGCCGGACTTGTTGGACGGTGCCAGCCAGCGTTCGGCCCAGTCCACCGCCCACCACCGTGATGGTGCTGTGCCGCCTTCGGCCCAAGCGGCCTCCCATGCCATCCACGCAGTGCCGAGACGTGACACTGCATCTGGGTGTGCCCACCAGTCGGCGCACCACGCCGCTCGCGAGTTGGACGGGCGGAGCGCGATCGGTGCTAGCTGACTCGCTTCGCCGGCTTTCCGCTGTTTGGCCTGGCCACCTTGCACGGGCTGACGGCGGGTACCGATGGCACCGGCCCGACCGCCGCCCCGGCCCGACCGCCGCCCCGGCCCGACCGCCGCGCCGGGGCCGCCCAACCACGGGTGGCGGCAGCCGCTTCCAGCGAGTCGTCGTCGGCAAACAGGTCTGCCCCGGTCGGCGTTGCTGACGCTTCGGATGCCCTTGGCACCTTGATCATCGGTGATGGTCAATCCTCGATCGTGGGCACGGCCGATGGCGTGACGCCAACGACGGCCACCCCGATTGCCGATACCCCGGTGACGGCAACCGTCAACCCGGTCGTTGACAGCTCGCCCGTGGCTTCCGACACCGGCTTGACCACGTCGTCCGGTCAGACGAGGGTGCCCCAAACCTCAACCCCCAGCAGCTGAGTGTTCAGGCCTGGCTTGAGGGCGGCACCACGGGCTGAACGGTCTGGCGGTGGATGTCCGAAGTGAGGACGAGGATGGCCTTGATGTCGTTCATGGCGTCGAGATTGGTCTCATAGTCGTGTCGCGCCAGTTCGCTGCTGATCTGGTCTTCGCGTTTGGCGGCGATCAGCAGGATGGCGCCCTGCATTGCTGCCAAACATGACAACACCAGGTTGAGGAGGATGAACGGGTACGGGTCGAAGCCGCCGCCGCGGTTGCCCAGCATCCACCCGGCCAGAAATACCAGGGCGGCAATGACGAAACCCCACGAGCCCATGCCGTTTCGCAGTCGGTCGGCCCAGCGTTCACCGCGGGTGAGTTGGTTGCCGGAGCGCACGGCCGGGTGACGGCGCCAGCTTGGGGTGTGGATTCTGCCGCTTCGTCGTTCTGCCATCACCCCAGTATGCGTCGGTGAAGACCGGGCGTTATGGGGCCGGCAGGCAGACCACGAACCGCGCACCGCCGAGCGGGCTGTCATCCACCCGAACCCGGCCTTCGAGGTCGCTGACGATCTCGGCGACGATGGCCAGGCCCAAGCCCGTGCCCAACTCGGCGGTGCGGGCCTCGTCGAGCCGTGTAAACGGTTGAAACACCCGCTTGCGATCGATCTCGGGGATACCCGGCCCGTCGTCGTCCACCGTGATGTCGACCGTCGCTCCATGGCGGTCAACGGTCACTTCTGTACGTGAACGAGATGGCGGGCGGCGTTGTCCAGCAGGTTGGTCAGCACCCGATCGACCTGCGGCCGGTCGGCCATCACGATCGCATCACCGATGTCACCGATGTTGGTGCTGTGCGAGACCAGGGTGACGTCGGTCTCGATCCTGCGCTCGACCACTTCGCGAGCGAGTGCAACCACGTCGGTCGGCGCTCGTCGAGTGGTGGTTTGCGAACCATCGAGGCGGGCGAGCAGCAACAGGTCGGCCACCAGCGCTTCGAGGCGCCGGTGATCGATCAGCGAATCGTTGATGGCTGCAACCAGGTCGTTGGCGGATCCGGGGTGCAGGGCGGCCACCTCCAGCACAGCGCGCGACGAAGCCAGCGGACTGCGCATCTCGTGAGACGCGTCAGCCACAAACCGTTGCTGGCGGGCCGACGACGATTCGAGTCGGGCCAGCATCTGGTTCATGGTGATGGCCAACCGTGCGATCTCATCCTTGGTGGTCGGTTCGGGCACCCGACGATGCAGGTCGACCTGGGAGATGTCGGCGACCTCCCTGGTGATGGCACCCACCGGCCGGAGGGCTCGCCCAACCAGCAACCTGGTGGTGGCGGCCACCAGCAGGATCAGCAGCGGAATACCCCATGACAACGTGCCCACCAGCGTGGCCACCGTGGCGTCGGCCGCCGCCAGTGAGGCCGCGGCCTGGACGGTGAGGCGTTGGCCCGACACCACGGCGGTGGTGGCAACGATGAGGTACCGATCGTCGTCTTCCAGCGAAACGTCGGTGCGGACCTCGGAAGCGTGTTCCCCGACCGGCGGACGAAGGCTGCTGAGTGGCGAGTCATCTTCCAGGTTGTCGGTGGTATCGATGACCTTGCCGTTGGCGTCGAGCACCTGGGTGGCGCCCGACTCCTCGCCGGGATACGAGAGCGGGTTGGGCAGCGTGCCGGTTTGAGCGAGTGCCACAACATCGTCGGCGCGCACCCGGGCTGCAACCCGTTCGGCGTCGATGAGGCGGTGTCGAACCAGTCCGGTCAGGCCAAGCCCCGACACCATCAGTGCCAGCCCGACCACGCCGGCGGCCACCAACGTGGTTCGGGTTCGAACCGAGCCGGCCTTCGGCAGCCGCATCATGGCGTGACGAGCTGATAACCGGCCCCGCGGACGGTTCGGATGGTGTCGGTGCCAAAGGGTGCATCGATCTTGCGGCGCAGCGCACTGACGTGCACTTCGACCACATTGAGGTCGCCGTCGTAGGCCGCATCCCACACGTGGTCGACGATCCGCGACTTGGTCACCACGTCGCCCCGCGAACGCATGAGGAACTCGAGCACCGAGAACTCCTTGGCGGTCAACTCGATGACGACATCGCCCCGGACGCACGAGCGGGCGGCCGGATCCAACACCAGATCGCCAATGCTGAGCTTGGCCGGCCGCTCTGCCGCTCCCCGCCGCAGCAACGCTCGGATGTGGGCGACGAGCACCACGAACGAAAACGGCTTCGACAGGTAGTCATCGGCACCGGTGTCGAGCGCCTCGGCCTCGTCCCACTCGCCGCTCTTGGCGGTCAGCATGATGATGGGCGTCCACACCTGGGCCTCCCGAAGGCGACCGCAGACGGTGTAACCGCTTATGCCGGGCAACATGATGTCCAACACGATCACGTCGTAGGTCACCTCGGTGGCCATCGACAGCCCCTCGTCGCCGGTGGAGGCGACGTCGACGGCGAACCCCTCCGCCTCCAGCCCGCGCTGCACTGCCGCGGCCAGGCGTGGCTCGTCGTCAACCACCAGAATTCGCATGTTCTACCCGGGTTCCTGCCGGTGTTGTGAGGTCGTGCCCGTGGAGTGTGACCGCTCAACCTGTGGTTCAGCTGAAGAGTGGCCGTCGCCTCGCGGTTCTTGGCGGGCCGCCGCCCATCTGAGCCACCGCCACCCGGCAACGCCAACCAGCAACACCACGAAGATCACCAAACCTGCCCGTCCCAACCAGCTTTCAAGCGCCCGGTAGCTGCTGCCCGCCAGGTACCCGCCGATCACCATGGTGGGGGCCCACACCAGAGCGCCGATCACATTCCAGATCAGAAACCGGCGATAGGGCATGCGGGTCATACCGGCAACCCCGGGAACGATGGCCCGAAGAATGCCCACCCAGCGGCCAAACATCACCGCCGGTCCGCCACGATGCTGAAGCGAGCGTTCTGCACGCTCCCAGCGGTCCTGGCCCACCCAGCGACCGACCCGGGTGTCGCGAATGCGCGGCCCAAAGTGCCGTCCCACCTCATAGCCGATCGAATCGCCAACGATGGCCGCGCCGACCGCCACCGCCACCATCACCGCCAGGTTCACCCGCCCCTGGGATGCGGCGAAGCCTCCGATCAGCAACGCGGTCTCGCCCGGAAACACCAGCCCAACCAGGATGGCCGCCTCGGCCGCTGCGAGGGTGCCCACGGCGACGTACAGCCATGGGGCCGCAAGGCCGGTGAGGTGCTCGATCAGGCTGTTCATGCAGGCTCCGCCCGTCGGGCGTGGCGACGCCAACCCCGACCTCCCGATCCTACGGGCGGCGTCGAACCCGTCGGTGACGGCGCCAAGGCGTCGGGCCGCGCCCGGTCGGGCACGAATGTGGATACGCTTTCGTTCGTGGCCGAGCTGGAAGCCCGTCCGGCCATGGTGACGTGATCGTCTGAGATCGTGCACGCGAATGGGCCGGAACCACACTGATGAATCTCTCGCCCAGCCATCTGATCGATGCCTTCGGGCTGATCGGCATCGCCGCCGTCATCTTCGCCGAGACCGGCCTGCTCATTGGGTTCTTTCTCCCCGGCGACTCGCTGTTGTTCACCGCCGGAGCTGCGGCTGCGGGGGCTTTGCCCCGGCTGTCGTTCAACCCCAACATCTGGGTGTTGATCCTGGTGGTGGTCGTTGCCGCCGTCGCTGGGGACCAAACCGGTTATCTCCTGGGACGCCGCGCGGGTCCTGCGTTGTTCAAGCGCTCCGACCGGCGGGTTTTGAAGGCTGAGCATCGGGACCGCACCATTGCCTTCTTCGATCGACATGGACCGAAGGCCATCGTGCTGGCCCGCTTCGTGCCCATCGTGCGGACCCTCTGCCCCGTGGTGGCCGGTGTGGGCGACATGCCCTACCGGTCGTTTGCCCGCTTCAACGTGGTCGGCGGCGTGTTGTGGGGGGCGGGGGTCACCCTGATCGGCTACCGCTTCGGCAACATGGCGGTCGTTCGCGATCACCTGGAACTGACCCTCCTGGTCATCGTGGGCATTTCGGTGTTGCCCGCCGTGTTTGCCGTGGCTCAGGAACGCTTTCGCTCGCCAGACGAGCCCAGCGTTCCCCAACCGACCCCACAGGCGTAGGTTCACCGACCGGGCCGTCACAAGGGTGAGGCTTCCTTGTGCGCGCCCCGGAACGACCCGCACCTGAAGGTTCCACCTGTTCATCGACCGGCAACATTCGGGTCGTCGAACCGAAACACGGCGATGCGAGCGTACGGCTACTTCGTCACGCGAACTTGTTCGCACGGAGTGTGGTCGGCATTCGCCGGCTACGGCAGCACCCCCGGTGCCCAAGGTCAGGAGACACTCCATGCGTCGATTACTCCTTCGCTTTAGCGCAGCCGCCGCGGTTGGCGGCGCCGTTGTGGCGCTGTTCCCGCAAGTGGCCGGCGCTCAAAGCGTCACCGACCCGGTGGAGGTTCTGGGCACCCAGGTCAACCTCCTCTGGGTGGTCATCGGGGCCGCGATGGTGATCTTCATGCAGGCCGGGTTCGCCATGGTGGAAACCGGGTTCTGTCGGGCCAAGCACGCCGCCCACGTGGTCAGCACCAACTTCGCAGTGTTCGGCCTGGGTTTCGTGGCGTTCTTCGCCGTCGGGTTTCCGTTGGCCTTTGGCAGCTTCTCCGCCCCGACGATTGGCTTGGACAACCCGGTTGGGGGTGCATTGGTCGGGTCGGGAGATTGGACGTTCCTGCACCAGGGCGGTTGGTTCCTATCGGGCCAATCCGCCGCTACGGGGGGCGCAGCCTTGTTCGGCCTCTTCCTCTACATGGTGGCCTTCATGGACACCACGGCAACCATCCCCACCGGTTCGATGGCCGAACGTTGGAAGTGGGGCAGTTTCTGCGTGTGGGGACTGTTCTGCGGGGCGTTCTACTACCCGCTGTTCGCTGCGTGGACGTGGGGCGGTGGATGGCTGGCCCAAAGTTGGCACTCGATGCACCTGGGTGCCGGGTATGCCGATTTCGCCGGGTCCGGCGTCGTGCACGCAGTGGGTGGCGTGGCGGCCTTGGCAGGTGCGATTGTGTTGGGGCCTCGAATCGGCAAGTTCGTCGATGGCAAACCCCAGGCGATCCCCGGCCACCACATCCCCATGGCCATGCTGGGCACGTTCATCCTGCTGTTCGGATGGTTTGGTTTCAATGCCGCCTCCACCTTGGCAGCCACCGACATTCAGTTCGCCACCGTGGCGGCCAACACCGCGATCGCGGCGGCGTTTGGTGCGGTGGCATCCATCGGATGGATCACCCGGCGGACGGGCAAACCCGACCCGGCGATGATGGTCAACGGCATGCTGGCCGGCTTGGTCGCCATCACGGCGCCGTGTGCGTTCGTGGCCCCGTGGGCCGCGGCCGTGATCGGTGCCATCGCCGGGGTGTTGGTGATCGAGTCGGTGTTCTTCGTTGAACGCACGCTGCACCTTGACGATCCGGTCGGCGCCATCTCGGTGCACGGCGTGTGTGGGTTGTTCGGCGTGCTCAGCGTGGGCATTTTCGCCAACGGCAGCTATGGGGCGGGCTGGAACGGCTCTGATGTGAGCGGCGTGAAAGGGCTGATCGCCGGTGACGTGGGCCAGTTTGGGGCGCAGCTGCTTGGATGCGTTGTCTTGTGCACCGTGATCTTCGGCATCTCCTACGCCTTCTTCAAGCTTCAGGACCGCTTCACCTCGGGTGGTATCCGCTCCTCGCGGGAGGACGAGCAACTGGGTCTTGACGTTCCGGAAATGGGCGTCACCGGCTATCCGGAGTTCGGCCGGCAATCCCACATCTGAGCGGAGTGGCCGGGCCGGGGCACGATGTTGGATTCGTGCCCCGGCCCGGCCGAGCGGTCGTCCCACCGGAGGGACGGTTTGGGTCAGGGGTTGAGGTTGTAGAGGGTGACCCCGTCGATGGTCGTGGGCTCAAAATGGGTGGTCACCCAGGAGGCGATGGCTGACGATTCCTCGCTGCCGCCCTGTTGGTTGTTGAAGCCGCCGACTCGCCCACCTCCGCTGATGAACCAGTGGATGTCGCCGTTGGCGACATATCGCTGGAACTGGGCCAGCGTGGGGGAGGGGTCGGAGCCGTTGAAGCCTCCGATGGGCATCACGGGCCGTTCGGTGGCCAGCTGAAACCCGGCGGCACGGTTGGAGCCGACCCCGGCCGCCACCCAGGTGTAGTGATCGGCGTTCTCGAGGAGAACCGCGGCGACCTCGGCGCTGACCTTGGCGCTGTCCAGCAGGCCGCCCGCTCCACCCAATCCTCTAAGGGAGATCCCGCCGGGGAATCCGGCCGGCAACTTACCGGTGGCCTCGTTGGTACGGCCTGGCCGGCCGCCTGCTCCCGGTAGGGCTCCTTGCCCACCAGGTGGTGGCGCGGCCTGTCCACCTGGTCGTGCGCCTGGGCCGCCGGGCGGAAGTCCGGCCCGACCGTCGGGTGCGGCGCCCCGTCCGGGTGGTGGGGAACCGCGTCCTGCCGCGCCGCCGGGAAACCTGAACTGTGATCCCTGCACGTTGGGTCCGGCGGTGACGATCGAGCCTGTTCGAGGGTGGGCGGCCGTTTCGATGCTCCAGGCCAGCGGCCCGGCCAGCACTGCGATGGCCCCCGCGGCGCCCGCACCAACGAGCACCCGCCGGGGCACGGTCGGCAGCATGATGACGATGGCCGAGCCCAAGCCGAGCGCGCCGATCACCGGGATCAGCCAGCTGTTCCACCCGGGCGCACGTCGTAGCAGGACGATGGCCCAACCGGCCGAACCGGCGATGGTGAGCGCCAACGTGATGCGTGCGGTGAGGCTGTGGCGGACGTCCCAAAGCAGTTGGACGCCCAGACCGATCAGCACCGCAATGGCCGGGGCCAGGGCCACGGTGTAGTAGTCGTGAAAGATCCCGGCCATGAACGAGAAGGTCAGGAAGGTGACCACCAGCCAGCCACCCCACACCAGCAGCGCAGCCCGGCGGACATCGGTTCGCTTGGCCGATCTCGTCAGCCACAGCCCGGCCACGAGCCCAACGCAGGCGGCCGGGATCAACCAGGCGATCTGACCGCCGGCGGCACCGTCGAGCAGGCGACTGAAGCCGGTGGCGCCCCACATGGAACCGCCGGCCCCTCCGCCTGGACCGCCCCCGCCGACGCTGCCGGTTTCGTTGCCGGTCAGGCGGCCCAGGCCGTTGTAGCCCAACGTAAGTTCGAGGATCGAGTTGGTTTGGCTGCCGCCGATGTAGGGGCGTGAGTTCGTCGGCCACAGCTGGACGATGGCGATCCACCATCCGGCTGACATCACCATGGCGGCGCCGCCGATGAGCAGGTCCAGCAGGCGCCGACCAAACCGCTTCGGGGCTGCGATCAGCCACGCCCCGCCGAACACGGGCACCACCAGCATCATCTGAAGTTGCTTGGTGAGGAAGGCGAACCCCAGCATCACGCCGGTGGCGATCACCCAGCGGCGGCGGCCGTCCTCGATGCCCCGAAGCGTCGTGTAGGCCGACGCGACGAGCAGCAGGGTCAGCAGGGCGTCGGGGTTGTTGAACCGAAACATCAGCGTGGCCACCGGGGTGGTGGCCATCACCAGCCCGGCAAGCAGCGCAGCGTGAGCCGACGCCCACCGGCGCACCGTCGCCCACACCAGGGCCACCGTGCCCACCCCCATCAGCGCCTGGGGCACCAGCAGGCTCCACGAATTCAGGCCAAACGCCCGAACCGACAGGCCGGTCAGCCACAGGGAGGCCGGGGGCTTGTCCACCGTGATCGACCCCGCCGCGTCGGATGCGCCGAAGAACCACGCCTTCCAGCTGGCGGATCCGGCCTGCGAGGCGGCGGAGTAGAACGAGTTGGCCCAGCCCGCCTGGCCGAGCCCCCACATGTACAACACGGCGGTTGCGACCAGTAGTGCGCCGAGCGCCGGGCGCTCCCAGCGTTGCGGCTTGGCGTGCGACACGTCAGGGCGCTGCGTCTCCTTGGTCGGGGGACCGGCTTCGGCTGGAGGAGCGGCCTTGGTGGGGGGTCCGGCCTCGGTGGGCGCCGCAATCCCGGTGGGCGGGCGAGCTTCGGACACGTCGATGGTCACGAGAGTGCTCCATGGTGCGCAGGCAGTGGGGGATGTTCGAGCTGATGGCGGGCGGCCCGTCGGCGGTCGGCACGCAGTCGGTGGATGCCGTCGAGGTCGGCCGGCGCTGTTGCGATGAGGGCAACCCGGCTGTCGGGGTCCTCCACCCAGGTCACGGGCACCTCATGGATCCGCAGGCCCGACTGCCGATCGCCTCGTCGGCCTGATTGTGCCCCAACACCGCAGCATCGGAGCGGCCCCAGGCTGTTGCCAGGGCATTGCCCCGGCCCTTGATGCCGAGGTGAAGGGCTTGCACCCGGGCTGTGTTCGCCGCGAGTCGCCGGGTCACCGCCAGGGTGTCGTCGCTGCTGGCGTTGTCGGCGATGGTGAGTCGGGTGGGACACGGCACGTGCTGTCGAACGTGGTCAACCAGCGTGGTCACCGACCGTTCCAGCACGTGCGCCTCGTTGAACACGGGGACGGCGATCTCCAGCACCGGTGGCTGAGCCAGGTCAGGCACCGGTGGGTTGGAACGCGCCGCTTCGTTGTCCATGAGCAGAGTATTCGGGGCTCAGATAAGAGGAGCGTGAGAAACGGGCGACTGTGCGGAAACACTCAGCCAACCCGGAGGTTGGCCCCAGCGGCGGCGTTGCCGGCCTCGCCGAGCCCGGGCTGGGGGGGTTCCCACCTCGAACTCACGGGTGAACGATTCTCAGCCAATGCACAGCAGCACCTCGGCTGGGCCTCAGGCGGCGGGTGTCCAATCGAGTCATCACCAACCCCCGCCTCGCGTCGAGGCGGACCAGAGGAGAAAAGGATGACCAACCGCACGCAAGCCGGCATCACACCAGGAGGGCAGGCCCTGTCCGTCCCGACCACGACACCACCGTCGCTGATCGAAGGAATGGGCCGCTTCGAGCGCACACCGGCAGTGATCGCTGCCGAGGTCGGTGCCGTCATCGGCCTCGCCGGCACGGCCTACATCCACCTCGCCGAGTTCTCCGGCAAGTTCAGCGAGGTGCCCTACCTCGGGGTCGGCTACGCCCTGCTCTCCGCAGCCTGCATCGCCGCGATCGCACTGCTCGTGACCGCACCGTGTCGGTCAGCCTTCTCCGCCTTTGGGCGGGTCGGCTGCCATCGTCGCGTTGAAGCCATCAATCAGCTGCTGTTTCTGTGCCGGAGTCAGCTTCGAGTCGCCATGCAGCCCGAAGTATGTGTAGTAGCCGGGCGGCATCGACCCCTCCTCGATCGTCTCGGCGGAGTCGTCAGCTTCATCACCCGCAGCAGTGTGCCATTCGCTGATGTTGAGTTCGTCGCGTCCCTCTTTCACGTGGTTGGCGACGTACCACTTGATTGGGGCGACGTTCTCGAACCACAGGACCTCTGTCTCGTTGCTGTGGCAGTCGGCGCAGGCGGTCATGAACAATTCGCGGGTCTGCGCGCTGTCCCACGCCGGTTCGTCGCCTGTCTTCGGGTTGTCGACGCTGTACGGAACGAATTGGATCGCAACGAACACCACGGCGCCGGCGACCAGCATCTTCCACCACCACGCTCGCAGGAATGCGGCCATGTTTTGGACCTCACGTCATCGGCAACCGCCTCAGCATCGCATGCTCCGAAAAGACGGGAACAGGGGCAAAGGACCCGGGACGTCCAGACAGCGCCGGTAGCGCTGAGGGGAGGGTCAGCGGTCGCGGAAACCCTTGCCTGCAAGGATTTTGGGCGCGTACTTGTCCACCCGCGCGGTGCGGGTCTTCGACTGCTTCGCATCGGAGAAATAGAGGTTGTACTCCCGCTGCCGACCTGGGGTGAGCGCCTCGAACGCGGCCTTGAACGCAGGGTCGGTTTCGAGCCGGTTCTGGAGTTCCTCGGGGGGTGGCAGTACCGACGCCGGAGCGACCTGCAGCCCGGCTTCCTCCACATCGATCGCCTCTTCGACGTAGGCCTTGACGGTGTCGGCCAGCCGGTTCGCATCGTCGATCGATCTGAAGCAGATACGAAGTGCCGACCGTGAGTTGGGGCCCTGCTCTTCAAGGATCCCGTCGGGGTCACTGAGCAAGGCCCCTTTGAAGAACATCAGCGCCAGGAACTCCTTCATCTCCTGGAAGATGACGATGTTGTGTCCATCCTGGCTAAAGCAGGGCTTGCCCCACTTGATCTCCTCGGTCAGGCCGCAGCCCGCCAGTATGGGACGCAACCGCGTCATCACTTCTGGCCATTTCGTCGACCGGTCGATGTGGGCGTCAACCTTTGCGTTCAATGTCGCTCCACACGAACCGGTCCGGGTCGAGCAGGTCCGAAGCACCCGGTCCCCGTCGGAAGTTGCCAAGATTGGCTCCCAAGGTCACCCTGCGGTGGTGAGACGCCCCCAGCAGTTGAACCGCCTGCTCGGCTGACTTCGGACTCTGGATCTGTGCACCAGGTCCCTCAGACGTGGGCGGGGTCCCAACCGATTGCGGCGCAAGCTTCAGTTCGGTGGTGCGCAAGTGACGGCAAAGCAGTGGCCTCAATTGGGTCGGTAGATCGCCATGGCGATGACGACGCCCGCAACCGACACCACGGCGCTGAGTAGCACCGTCTGCATGCGCCGCAGCGAATTCTGGAAGTCCCCGCGCACCCCAGCGATCTCGGCCCGCACCCCAGCGATCTCAGCGTGCACTCCAGAGATCTCAGCGCGAACCATGAGTCCAAGCCGTTCGCTCTGCTGGTCGAGGTCTCGTTTGGTGGCGACGTCGGCCCAGCCAACTGGTGGAAGCAGTTCCATCATGGTGTTGGCCCCCTTCTCCCCCACGGAGTCATCGAGTTGCTGGAGGCGATGGTACCGGGCTTCTTCGGTGACGGTCATCGCATAGCTCCCGCGATCGTGACGGATAGAACCAAGGCGGCCGTCGGGGCCACTGACCGAGCGACCTCACCCGAAGGGCGATGTCGCGTCTCACGGCTTCCAAGGTATTCGCGGCAGTGACATTCTGCTGCGGGCGGCACCAACGCCCGGACGTCGGCAACTTTGGTCAGTACCCCTGTAGCCCCTTGTCGGTGATGTCGTTGCCGCTCAGGTCGAGGATCGAGAGGTTGCGCAAGCGGGCGCCGATCGCACCAGCACCCTCATCGCCGATTCCGCATTCGCTGAGAAGGAGCGTGTTGATGTTGGGCAGGTGGGTAGCAATCGCGGCTACACCGTTGTCGCCGGCGTCACAGCAAAGGTCGAGGCGGGTGAGTTTGGACAAGACCTCGGCAAGCGCAGCCGACCCGGCGTCACCCACGGCATTAAAGTTGAGGTTGAGGTCGGTCAAGTTGGGGAGGTGCGCGGCAATTGCCGCCCCCCTCGTTGTCCACATGAATGCAGTCGAGGCTGAGGCTGGTGAGATTGGGCAAGCCTTCCGTAAGTGCAGCCAGGCCCTCGGGGCTGATGCCGGTGCGGCCAAGGTCGAGTTTGGTCAGATTGGTCAAATGTGATGCGACGGAAACTGCGCCCATGTCACCGACCCCGTTGCCGACGAGGTTGAGGCTGGCGAGTCCGGGCAGGCGTCCGGCAATCACAACCGCCCCCTCGTCCCCAATCAAGGTTCCGGTGAGGAAGTGGACGTTGTTCTCCAGGTTGAGGCTGGTGAGGGGGGGACAGGTTCTCTGCAATCGCTAGGGCGCCTGCGGTGCCGAGCTGGTTGTGCCAGAGGTTGAGCATCTGAGTCTGGGAAGCCGCTCAGCAATCGCAGCAGCGCCTTCATCACCGATGCCGCTTGCGCTGAGACTAAGGCTCGTGAGGTTGGGAAGGCGTTGGGCAATCGCACCCGGGCCGTCCTTGCCCAAGGGGATTCCAAGCACGGTCAGGCTGGTGAGCCCGACCAACGCTGCGAGGATGTTCTGGGTGGCGAAATCCCACTCCTCGTTGCGGGAGCCAAGCGGCAGGGCGACCATCAGCTCTTGCAGCGATATGCACAACCGGTCCGGGTCGAGCAGGTCTGAAGCCCCCATTCCACGTTGGAAGTTGGCAAGGTTGGCTCCCAACGTCACCTTGCGATGCTGGGTCGACGTCAGGAGTTGGAGTGCCTCCTCGGTCGACGTCGGGCTCACGATCTGAGCGCCGGCGGTATCAGACATGAGCGGCACCCCGATTTCAGTGGGGCCCGAAGATCACAAGAGCACTGAGGAGACCTACGCCAGAAATGACTGTGCTGAGAACCACCGTTTGCATGTGTCGCAGCGAATTCTCGAAGTTGAAGCGAACCCCAGCGATGTCGGCCTGTAACCGCAGTTCGACCCGCTCGATCTTGTGCTCCAGCCGTTCGCTCTGTTGGTCAAGGTCTCGTTTGGTGGCGACGTCGGCCCAGCCAACTGGTGGAAGCAGTTCCATTATGGTGTTGGCCCCCTTCTCCCCCACGGAGTCATCGAGTTGCTGGTGGAGATGGTACCGGGCTTGTTCGGTGACGGTCATCGCATGTCTCCCGCGATCGTGATGAATGGAACGAGGCGGCCGTCGGGGCCACTGACCGAGCGACCTCGCCAAGAAGGGCGACGTCGCGTCTCACACGACCCAAGATATTCCCGGGCTGTGACACTGGGCGGCGGGTTGACCCGCAGGCCTGCTTAGCGAAGTTGGTGGCGATTCGCTTCAGTATCGTGTCGGGCATCGTCCATGCGTCAGCGTCGAGCTCCGATGATTCTGGCACGACGAGACCGGCCAGGTCGCGTCGTCCGGTCACCACCCGGGCCAAGCGATGGTCTACCTCGACGTCGAGGATCGGCAGGAAGATGCGATCGGGTGGAACCGGCTGAAAGCCCGTGCGGATCCGCACGACGCGTCCCCACCGCTGGGTGAGCCGTATGGGATTCCAGGTGAGGTCATGATGGACGATCGAGGGGTTGCCTCCGTCCAGGTCGATGCTCTCAGAGAACCGGTCCGACAGAACCAACACCACGGGCCGACCTTCGGCGTCAGCCTTGAAACGGCGCTCCAGCGCAACGGGGACGGTGCTCCCGGTAGGGGCCGCCACGTCTTCCATGCCTGCCTCGGTGAGTGCCTGTCCGATGGCGTCACGAGTGGGCAACCAGGAGGTGAAGACCACCACGTGGTGCCCATCGGCAACCTGCGACTTCACCCACTTTACGGTCGCAGCCACTTTGGGATGATCGGTACCAGTGCCCATCCGGTCAACGAGTTGTTCGAGGAACGCACGCACCTCGGGCTCGCCGGAGGCCATCAGTTCGTCGATCCTTCTCCCCACCACCCGATCCGACGAGGTCAGCGTCTCGCTGCTGGACGCCAAGCTGCGCTGGAAAGCGTCGGTCCTGCCGACGCCAATCATCTCGGGCAGCACTCGGGCCACCGTGTAAGGCACAGCCCAGTCACCAAGCGGGAGGATCGTCGGCGACGGGGCGGGTGCCGGAGGCACCCGTATGCCTGTCACGGGCAGGAGCCGTCCGCTGAGGACACCAGCGGCCTTATCCCGACAGCGTTCCGCCTCAGCGATCAACGGTTCAATGTCGGACGTGTCGACATCGGGTTCCCAGCGTCGAAGCAGCTTGGAAGTGGCCTGTCCGTAGCGACGAACCAAATCGAGATCGGCGTCTGGCGGCGCCGCAGCGCCGCTCGAGACCCCGAGCATTCGGGTGAACCCGGTGGTGGTCAGTTGGTAGGGGGTAGCGGTGACCAGCAGGGTCTTGGCACCGGCTGCGGCGGCCGAGACACCTTGGAAGGCCTCCGAGTTCTCGTTCTGAAGACCTCGATGAGCCTCATCCACGATTACAAGGGAGCGCGCTGGTTTGGGACTCCGCCACGAGGGCCCTGTCTTGTGGGTGCCCACTACCACCTTATTCTTGGCCCAGGCGTCGTGCCCCTCGGCGATGCGCTCCCCAAAGATGGGCTCGGCCCGCTTGCGCCACTGGTCACCCACGGTCGAGTTTGGAGCGATGACCAGTACGTAATCCACCGCTCCTTCATCAAGAAGCAGCCGGGCGGCGGTCAGCGCCACCGCCGTCTTACCGGTGCCCACCGGATCCCGGAGGATCTGAGCGAGTTCGTGGGACCGGGTCAATCGCTTGACCGCCTCAGCAACCTGCGCTGCTTGGTGGCCGAGGTCTTCTTCGCTGATCTCGGCACCGAAGTGCTCGCGCATCTCACGCAGCACCGTGAGTGCGTGATGTTTCCGGCTGGCCACGTCACGAATCCTTGTCGCTGGGGCCAATGTGCCTATCGAATGCCACGATCGACTCACTCAAGGCCGTCAATAGCGGATCGACATCGCGGGTGGCGGTCCGGTCGTAGCCAGCATGGATCGCCAGGGCCGTCTTCTTCGAGGCCGCTACCTCGTCGACTCGCACCTTCTGCGCAATCTCGGCCTCGGTGCGGCCGTCTAGGTATTCATCGACGATTCGGGCCATCGACGCCTCTCCATGGTCGGCCACCCGACGGCGACCGCGGGCAAGCACCACCAACCGCTGGCTGAGGGGAATCGAGAACCCATCGTCGGCGGCCGAGCCCTTTCGCACCCGCAGGCGGATCGGCTTCTGTGGTGTCGAGGCTGTGACTTGGTCAATGTCACCCAACAGGCGCTGCAGATCGCGACCGGGTCGATCGACTTGCTGTTCTGGGGTCAGCCCGCCCCAAAAGTCGATCGCTGACTCCGGAGCGATTACCTCAATCTGGAGGTACTGAGTGACGTCGCCGACCATCACCACCACGCACCCCTGGCTGGGGTCAAGCTGCACCAGGGTCGGCACACCCAGCTTGATGGGTTGGCCGTTGCAGGACACCACGGCGCCATCAACAGGGCCCTCGGATGTGATGGTCAGCACGCCGGTGAGGTGAGTGCCGTCGGCTCGCGACGCCTCGTCGATGACCATCGACGGCACCAGAGTAGGCAGTTTTGCAATCTCCACTGCCGGAACACGGGGTGGAGGAGGTGTGGTTTCGCCCGGATACTCAATGGAGTCGAGCCCTTCGACGATGTCGAGAGCCTGGTAGGAGCGCAGCTCTCGGCGCAGCATCATCTCTCGGTTCTTGCCCAAGAGCCCTGGTCCCGTGCAGTTTGCCGACCCGCTCAGCACCAGTGCCGACCCGTCGACTTTTGTGAGGGCAACGAGTTTGGCGTGAACCCGGCCCGAGTTGGCACCGTCGTCGTCCACTTCGGGGATGGCATGGACACGCACCGATGCGCCTGTCGCTCGCAGGCCCGCCAGCAGTCCGGTCGAGAGACGCAGCACGCCGCCGCCCGCAGCGGCCGTCGCCCGGGTGCCCTCGAACCCGGTGTGGATTCGCACCTCGGTGCCCGGACCGCACCAGGGTGCAAGCGCCTTGGCTGCCAGAACGTCGCTGTCTCCGGCGAACGCAGGGGAGACCACGTCGATCGACGTCGCAGGTGGCTCAGCCGCATGGGGCTCGGCCAACATGGCTCGCTGCTCAACCAAAGACGACACCAGCACGCCCGTCGGCTTCATGGCGCCCAAACCAGAGGCGAGCGCTTCCAGGCTCCTGGTCAGGTGCGGTAGATCGGGCAACGAACCGGCGAGCGCACGCAACTCGTTCAGTAGGTCGACCCCGAGAAACTCACCCGACCCTCTGCTCCGCTCGTCCCAGTTGATCACTTCAAGATTCGAGTTCAGCCCGCTGCGCGTGAGGTTGCCCGACCCGATCAGCACCCGCGTCTTCGTTCGAGTTCCCCGCTCGGCCCGATACTGGAGGAGCGCTGCCTTCGCGTGTTGGCGGCGACCGGTGACGGCGCACTGATGTGCCCACGGCATCACCGGACCGCCGGCGAACCGGTCGGCAGCATGGAGGACGACCAGCCCGGGCGCGCCAGGCGCCACTGCGGCCCGGGTCTCCTGTATCCGACGCGCTCCGCTGGTAATCACCCCGGTCAGCGCTGGCGCGACGAGATCACAGAGGACTGGCCAGCTCAGATCGTGCGTGAGCCATACCCCGGCGTAGAACCCGAATCCTTCGGGCGGCCCGACCAGGTCGAGCACGTTGGTCGGCTCAGCGATTGACACGTGGAGACACCCCCTCGTCGAATAGAGCGCTGAGTGAGCCCAACGTGAAGTCGGGAAGCACGTACTGGTTGGCAGTCGGAAGTTCCGACCCAGGCTCCCAAGCAGTCGCGCCGCGCATCCTGGCTCGCTCCTGATGGAACTGCAGCACTGCCGCATCCAACCCATCCGCTGCGCTCAAGAGCCGGCGATACAGCCGCGAGATTTCCGGCTCGTGAGCGCCCAGTTCCCAGATCGGTAGCGCCAGCACCGTCTGCTGTATCTCGGGGGGACCCCCAGTAGTGACCCACTGACGAAGTGGAAACTCGAGTTGGTCGATGGCATCCACCAGTGCACGTGCTTGTTCAAGAGCACCGGCCTGTGCGGCGGTGAGCGAGGCAGCATCAATGGCATCGAGATCGAGCACTCCGTTGTTGCGGTCGTATTCGCTGCGCAACCTGCTGATCGGTCGATCGTGGAACCCGTCGTAGGCCTCCATGCCAGCGGACAGTGCTTCAATCTCGGCACGAGAAGGCTGAGGGTCGGCACCGATTGCTGCAAGCACTCGGTGCGACGAAACCGAATCCTGACGGGCCCAGTGGCCGGCTCTGGTCCCTGCGAACGCCGCTGATCTGAAGGCCGCTGCCAGGTCCTTGCCCTCGGAAGTCAGCCGAACGTCGAGAAGTCGAGTGCGTCGCCCAGTCGCACCCTTGACCAGCCCGAACGCAGCCGCTGCTCGCCGGTAGGTAGCAAGAGTTCCGGCAGGAAACGGCCTAGCGAGCAACGGTCGATCGAGAGGGTACTCACCCGTTACCCCCGCCCCCATCAGCAGACGCTTGGCGCGTCGCTTCCCGGCTACACCGGCCTCGTCTCCGTGGTGGTACACCGATGCTGCCACCCACAGGCGTTCCAAGTGCTGGAACGTTCGTTGAGCTTCAGCCTCGGTTTTGGTGGCTGCAGCCAGGTGGGCTCCAAGGCACAGCATCGAGAAGCCTCTGGTCTGAAACGTTGCCTGCGTCAGCCCGGGTACCAACTGCCGTGCGAGCCGGTTGGCGTAGGAGCGAAGTCCGAGTGGGTCTCCACCGTCGCGCTCACCAGGCCGATCATCGGCGAGCGGAGCGGTCCAGGCAGTCTTCAGCGCCATGTGAGTGCGCCCATGAGCTAGCCCAGACTTTTCAGTAGTTCGGGGGTGTGAGGGGCCCGTTTTCCGCGGAAATGCCTTCCTGGTCTGGAATACTGGGTGTTGAAGTCCATCCAGTGTCCAGGCACAGAAAGGCATGTCCATGGTGAAGCGTAGCTGCGCCCGTCCGAACCTGAAATACGCCCCCACTGGCAAGGGGGTCGTCAACCACGCCGGGGCCAGGCTGCTGGCCGATGTGGCCGAGGGGGTCGGACTGACCGATGCGCTCTCCGACGCCATGGCGGTGACCCGCCGACGCAAGGGCGGCCATGACCGGGGCAAGGTCCTCACCGATCTGGCAGTCATGCTGGCCGACGACGGCAAGTCGATCTCCGACCTGTGCACGTTGCGGGACCAGCCCCGCCTCTTCGGTGAGGTCGCATCGACCCCGACCGCATGGCGGACCTTGGAGGCCGTGGACGGATCGGTGATCGATCGGATCAACGAAGCCCGCGCCACAGCACGAGCGAGGGCATGGGCTGCCGGCGCGGACCCGGGGTTCTATGTGATCGACATCGACGCCACCCTCGTCGGTGCGCACTCGGAGAAGGAAGACGCCAAACCGACTTACAAGCGTGGGTTCGGGTTCCATCCGCTGATGGCCTACCTCGATGCGACCGGCGAGGCGTTGGCCGGGATGCTGCGTCCTGGGAACGCCGGGTCGAACACCGCAGCCGATCACATCACCGTTCTCGATGACGCGTTGTTCCAGTTGCCGGTCGACCCGACCGAGACCGAGGTGATCATGCGGGCCGATTCGGCCGGGTGCACCCACGAGTTCCTCAAGACGTGCAGACAGCGTGATGTCCGCTTCGTGGTCGGCCACGAACTCAACATCGGTATCGCCAAAGTCCTCGTTTCGATCCCGGAGGACGATTGGATCCAGGCGGTCACCTCCGACGGCACCACCGAACGCGACCACGCGGTGGTCTGTGAGGTGACCGACAAGGTCGACCTGTCGGCCTGGCCCGACGGGACCCGGATGATCGCCCGACGCGAACCGTGTCACCCCGGCGCCCAGCTCACGTTCACCGACGAGGAAGGCCACCGGTTCCAGGTGTGTGTCACCGACCTGGCCGACACCGACATCTCCTACCTCGAAGCGCTTTACCGTGGCCGTGGCCGTGTCGAACAGACCATCGCGGACGCGAAGGACACCGGCCTGGCGAACCTCCCGTCGGCGTCGTTCGCGATCAACCAGGCGTGGGTGACCGTCATGTTGTGCGCCCAGGACATCATCGCCTGGACCCAACTGCTGTGTCTCGACGGTGAACTCGCCGGCGCCCAGCCGAAACGGCTCCGCTACTGCCTGTTCCACACCGCCGGGGTCATCAGCCGGAACAGCCGCCAGAACACCGTCAACCTCTCCGACAGCTGGCGATGGACCGACCAGCTCATCGACGCGTTCGACCGGGCCCACAAGATCCGGACCCTCACCTGAACAGGCCGCTGAGCCCTGCCGCCCTCAGCACCCCCCACACCGTCCCCGCCGGCACACAACACCCACCACCCCACGAGCCCTGCCCCGACGCGCCCCACCACCCGCTGACCGACGTTCAACTAGCCAGGATGGGCGCCGTCGAGCCCTCACCAGCGGTCAGCACCCACCCCACCCAACAACTGAAAGGTCTGGGCTAGTGGTCGCCTCGGATCCAACCAAGAAGCAGGCCGGCTGCTCCCCCCAACAAAGCCCCGAGAGTGACAAGTCGAAGTACCTCATCGAGAGGCCAACCCTTGTCTCGGCCAAACAGCACGGCCAGACCGAGGAGTGCGCCCAAAAGACCCCCAGCTATCGACAAGATGCCGATCCTGTCAGCCCATGATCTGCCCACACCCCTCGGAAGCATTGCTGTTCGGACTGCCTCATCGCCCGCTGGAGGTGTCTCGCCGTTGGTGTTCGTGTTCCTGTTCTCGATATTAATGCTGATATCCCGGCATTGCCCTCTGGGACCTGCCGGGTTGCTGACTACCCCTTTGTGCACTCCGTATAGGAGGTCTCCCGCCCGGTACTTGCCAGCACCGCCCTCCGGGCGAATCATCTCATCGGGACTGTCCTTATTAACAATTTCAAGCAGGTGCTGGTATCCGACGTCAGATACCGGGTTATCCGGCAACGGCACGCGCTCCTTTGGATCAGCCTCAGGGAGCCGCTTGTGCACAGCTTCAAAGAGGCTGCGAACGACAGCAAGCGCTTCGCGCCGGTGACCATCGCCTGCAACGGCGACATCGATTGTCTTAGCCTCGCGGTCGGCGGTGATGAGTATCGGGCACCCGATGATCTCCAAGGTGCATCCGAATCGCCACCGGCTTGGGTCAGGTCCGAAATGCTCATGGGCAACCACGAGGAAGGTCGGAATCAGGCTCTGGCGATACTCGGGGTACCTGTATCGAAAGCGAAGCGAGTCCTTCTCCCAGCCCTTGGCAACTGCAGGGGTCGCAGAAGGAAGCGCCTCGGCCAGCAGGTATTGCGGAGGCTCATCCGACCCAGGCAAGCGGAATGCGAGCGTGAACTCTGGACGCTGGATCATGCCGATGATGTAGTCGATCCGATCCTGTCCATAAGAAGCGGGATCTACGTTGTCTCGTCTAAGTAGGACCTTCATCATGATGTCGCGATCAAAAACGCCATCCCGCTCTCGGAGTTCGCTATCGGCCAGCAGGGCGTAAATCGCCGTCGTGAGCCAGTTGGGATCCAACAGCGTGAGCCCATCAAGGGACCTCGTCTCGTCGGTAAGCCCATGCGCCACGAGTCCGCCCATTTGATGCAGCATTCGTAGCAAACCACGTTGACTGTCCGGGTTGTCAACGCGAGCGTCGGGATGATCGGCGCTGGCGCAGATGGTGACGAACTCCGAGGCTGCCATGACCTCTTGGTCAGCAGCGCGTTTGCGAATCTCGTCCCTAACTCGCACCCAGCTTGGAGGCACCGGAGTCTGTACCGACTTCAGGCGCGAATCAGTCCGAAGGAGCTCGACAATCTGGTCTCTCACCGCACAAATGGTCTCGTTAGGGCCATCAAATCCGGTCGGAAGGTCCTCTTGTCTTTTGCAGGAAACAGCGAAAACCTCGTCAATCTCAGGGAAGTCTTCCCGAAGTCGGTCGAAGTCGATGTTGTGCGCCCCGTCATCGCACTTGTTGACGACGACGATCACCGGTGAGTGCGGAGCTCGTGCTTTGACCACGTTCAGCCACGACCTCACTACGCGGTCGTCCTCATCCCTGCTGTCATGAACGATGAGCGAAATACAGCGCTCGGTGAGGAAGTATTGGTGAGTTTGCTGGAGGATGACCTGCCCGCCGAAGTCCCAGACATTCAGCCGGACCTCAGCCTGGCCGGGTCCTGATGGAATGGTCCACCTTGGGTTCCAAACTCGATGTTCAACTCCGGGAGTCTTCGACTCTGTCGGGTCACACGCGACATGGTTGATTAGGGCGTTGAGCAACGAAGTCTTGCCGACCGCCCCGTCACCCAACACCACCAACTTCGCCTCCCCAAACGGCACCCCGCCCCTGAACTGGGCCTCTCGTAACTCAGAACGTGTGGCCAGTATGGCCTGGGCATCTACCGAATCCACAAGCTCAGGCATACCCAGATGTTCCAGTCCAGGGTTGCCCGATAGATCAAGCGTCCTGAGCCACCCGTGGGAAACCTCTCCAAGTGCGTCCAGGAGACCAGATATGCCACGCTCCTCGATATTGTTGTGAGCCAGGTTGAGGCCTGTCAGGTGGAAACATCGGTTGGCGATGGCGATAGCGCCCTCGCCGCCGATTGAGTTGTGGGTAAGATTCAGACCGATGAGGCTCGGGAGTTGAGCGGCGATCGCTATGGCGCCACGAGAACAAATTCGGTTGTGTCCGAGGTCCAACCTATTTAGCAAGGTCAAGTTTCCGATCACAGCAATACCGCCATCGCCAATACGGTTGGCTCTCAACTCGAGACGACGAAGATTCGGGAGCGCCCTCGTGATGGCTAAACAGCCATCGTCATCGATGCTGTTGAAAGACAAGTTAAGTACCGTCAGATTGACCAGATGCCGAGCGATCGCTCCAGCGCCTTCATCGTCGATTAGGTTGTTTGCGAGGTCGAGATGCGTGATTTGCGGGGCGCCCTCGGCGATCGCTCTGGCGCCTTCGTTCCCAATGCTGTTGCTCCACAGACCAAGTGTTTTGAGGTTGGTCAACTTTCGAGCTAGCGATTCAGCGCCCGCTTGGTGAACGCGAGCTTCACCAAGTTCAAGACACATTAGCTGTGGCAACCCCTCTGCGATGGCCGTAGCGCCCTGAGTCCGGATGGGGTTGCGGCTGAGGTTAAGCGAGGTGAGGTTGCGGAGATTGTTGGCAATTGCTACGGCACCATCGGTTCGGATGTGGTTATCGCCTAAGTTGAGATCCGCAAGCTGGACCAGTCGCTCTGCGATTACCGTGGCGCCGTCATCGCCGAGACTGTTGTCTTGAAGGTTGAGGTTCGCCAGCGCGGGGAAGGCTCGGGCGATTGATCCTGCCCCCTGACGGCCGATGTCATTACCTGCAAGATCAAGTTCATTCAGATCAGTGAGGTGTCTGGCGAGTGCGACGGCACCTTCATCACCGATATCATTGTGGCCCAGATTGACAGACAGAAGAGAGCCAACCCGCTTAGCAATAGCGACCGCTCCATCAGTGCCGAGATAGTTGTACTCCAAGTTGAGATGAGAGAGGCCCCCTCCCTCGAACGCCAAGACACCGGTCTTTCCGATGCGGTTGTTGCCCAGATTAAGGTCGATAAGCCCACGAAGGTTCCTGGCGATTTCGATAGCACCATCATCACCGATCCCGCTGCCATACAGGTTGAGGGCAGCGAGACCAGTCAGGCCCCTTGCGACGGCAGCAGCCCCCTGGTCGCCTACGTTGCAGTAGGAAAGCGTGAGGCTGGAGAGGCTTCGAAGGCGTTTGGCAATTGTTAACACACCAGCATCAGTTATAAAGGTGCTCCACATATTGAGAGAAGAGAGCCCCGGGAGCGTTTCCGCGATAGCGTCGACGTCCAATTGGTTCAGGGCCATATTTCCGAAACCAAGTCGGTCTAAGTTTGGAAGCGTCCACATAACCGTTTCAAACCCTTTCGTCACCGCCTCTACTATCTTATGGCGCGGAAACGAGCGCCAAATCTCGCTGAGCGAGACGCTCAGAACACTCGGATCCAACAGCTCAGAGGCACCTCGTCCGCCATCAAAAAAGCCCATGTTTCGGGAGAACGTTACTTTTCGCAAATGGGTTGAAGAAAGAATGGCTAGGAGTTCATCAAATGACGCTGGTATGAATGGCGAACGCTCTCCCATCTCACCCACGGTTGATACCGCCGTTTACAGTGGAAAGGTCGAAGACTTGGAGGACTTCGTCGCCATAGTCGTTGATGACCTTCACCGCGATGCGGCCGGTTGAGGGTTTCGGAAACGGGCGGCTCTCGGTTCGGTAGAGGCCAGCCCAGACTTCCTCGTCGATCTCGGCCTTCAACGCCCGTTTCAGCTTCTTGTACGGATCCTGCCCACCCGTGAAGTAGGCGTGCCGTACGTAGAAGCTCTCGCCGTCGTAATCGCTGTCGATCATCCACAGCGCAATCTGATCGGTGTCTCGACTGCGGACCTCGCCGGTGCTTGGGTCGTACACGTCGACCCCGTGGAGGGTGACGGTGAGCTGGTTGTCTGCCTCGACGATCTCGATGTCGGGTTCGCCGAACACCGTGAAGAGGTTGCCCGCACCTGTCTTCTTCAGCTCCTCGCCCATCACCAGGTCGGCATTCATGCGGACTAAGAGGACGGGCACCCGACCCATCTGGCGCTGGTCGGCCACGCTGGCGAAGTCGTCCGTGTCGAGATCAGTTTCCACATTGGCGCCGTCAACGCTCGTGCCAAGGACATTCGGGTCGAATGCGAACGCCAGGATGCACAGCAGATCAATGTCGCCTGCCTGGATCGCCTCTCTAGCGGCATCCTTTACCCACCGGGCACTCACCGTGCCGTACTGCGGGCCCAGCGAAATGCCGACCTTGGTCGGCGGCGCCGCGGCGCCGTCTTGCTCGCTGTCGGCGGTGGAACTGTCGCCTTCGGTGGCGCCGGCGGGGTTGGGCGCTGAGTCGGCGGCTTCGGGGGCGGCGGAGGTGGGTGCTTTTCGAATTCCAACGGCGTTGATCCACTCGCCAGCGTAGGGCTCTACTGATTCGAGCTCGATGCGTTCTTGGCGCTGGCCGTTCTGGATACCGGCCTCGGCCAGGTTGTCGAGGATGGTCTGGGTGAAGTCGGCACCTGTGACGTCGTCCTCGCCTGCCTGTTCGGCAGCGGGCTTCACGTCGGCCTCGTCGGGGCCACCGGCGAACGCGAGCGACCGGTGGGGCGACAGGCTCTCGACCGTGAACGGGCCGGTCACCCGCACCTTGTTGTTGCTCTCGTACGGCTTGTCGTAGAGCAGTTCGAAATCCGCATGTCGCTTGATGGCAGAATCGATCTCGGAGCGGCTCATACCCTCGACGATGTCGGGATTGTTGGCGATGGACTTCAGCGTGACGTGCTGGACACGCTCGTAGACGAACCCGTGGCGGATGTCGTCTGTTGGATGGCTGTCTGGAAGCGCCGTGCCGGTGACCTGGCCTTCTTTCAGCCGACCCTCGGCTGAGTCTGCCAACAAGTAGTAGGGGAACTTGGCGCCCATCAACCGCTGACGCGCCAAGGCAAGTGCGACTCGGGAGGTGTCGATGGTGATCCAACGGCGACCCCATTGCTCGGCGACGTTCGCTGTTGTGCCGGAGCCGCACGTCGGGTCCAGCACCAAGTCGCCCGGATCGGTGCACATGTGCATGCACCTCTCAATTGCCCGCCTTGCCGTTTGGACCACGTAGATCTTCGGATCAGCTCTGCTTTGAATTCCGCCGATGTCATTCCACGAGTTCGAAATGCCGAATGCAGGGAAGTCGTCAAGGAATCTGACGTACGCCAGGGTTTTTCCGGTGACGGCTAGCCGTGACGCCAGTCGGAGCCGGTTCATGCCTTGTTCGTTTGTCTTCCAGCGGGACTGGATGCCAGGCGTGAACGTCTGGCCCTCAAGCTCAACCTCGAACCACGACGCTGCTCCGAGACCTTTGGCCCGCCCTTGGCTCTGACTCGTGAGGTTGTCATGTCGGAAAGGTCGGGCCGTCGAGGCCTCCTCAGGTTGGACCTTTCCAAGGGACATGCGGGTACCGCCCGGGAGCTCGGCCTGGTCGTATTTGCTGGCCCCAGCTCCACCAAGCTGCTTGTTCATCAAGACCGAGCGATACTTCGCCGACGGACGATGCTTGGCGAACCAGACTATGAAATCAGTCGTGCCAGGTAGCAGGTCAGCCGTCGCACTCGATGTCGTCGAGTAGGTGATGAGCGAGACGAAGTTCTCTGAACCGAAGACCTCGTCCATCAGACTTCTCACCAGGTGCACGTTCTCATCGCCGATCTGAACGAAGCAGCTGCCGCTCTCGGTCAGGAGATCTCGGGCGACGAGGAGGCGATCCCGCAAATACGCCAAGTAGCTGTTGATGCCCAGCTCCCAGGTGTCCCGGAACGCCTTGATCTGCTCCACCTGGCGGCTGGCGTCGGTGACCTTGCCATCCTTGACGTCCCGCTTACGGGCCGAGACCTGCCAGTTGGACCCGAACTTGATGCCGTAGGGCGGGTCGACGTAGATCATCTGCACCTTGCCGCGCAGGCGCTCGCGCTCGGCCAGGCTGGCCATCACGTTGAGCGAGTCGCCCAGGATCATGCGGTTGGACCAGTTGGCGTCGTGACGGTAGAAGTCGACGGCGTCCAGCTCATCGAGGCCATCGAAGGTGTCGAACAGCGTCAGCTCGGGTTCTGGCTCATTGGCGGCTGCGGTGCGGCGCAGGTTCTCGACGAGTACGCGGGGGTCGACCTTCTCCTGGATGTAGATGGGCGGTGCATCACCTTCGAGGACGTCGGCCTCGAAGTCTTTGCCCTTCCAGACCAGTTGCGGATCGAGGCTGTGGTCGCGATCCCAGCGCACCTTGCGGGGCGCCTCCACGTCGGGCGCCACAAACTCTTGGGCGTCGGCGGTGGGGATGTTGGTGCGCTTGTCGTCGTAGGTGGTGGCCACGACGGGCTTGGGGCCGGAGGGCTGCTTCTTGCGGGGTGGCACGCTGGGCTCCTCAGAGGGCGGCGGGTTTGAGAGTGTTGCTGTGAGCGTCGGGTTGGCGGGGCCTTGCCGCCAGCTGCTTGGCGTTGGGGCGCGCTTGGGCCAACTGATCGAGGGCGGCGTTGATCTCGGTCGAGGCCTTCGCTATGTCGTTGACCTGGAGGTAGGCCCAGATGCCCCAACCGCCGTGGTTGTTGACCGCCACGCACCACTGGTCGCGAGCCGTGGTGGCCTTGGCCATGGTGGGGCCGGGGCTCTTCTGACCGCCGGACACCTCGATAATGAGGGTGCGGGTCACCCCGTCGTCCTGCCGGGTCATGCGGACGAGGAAGTCGGGGATGTAGCGGTGGCTCTTACCCTGGTGCACGTACGGGACCTCGAAGCCAAGGCGGTCGTTCTTGGCGTAGCTGTGTACGTCGCGGTGGCGTTCGAGGATGCCCGCCACCGACTCCTCCCACGAGTTGCCCTTGGGGCCGTCGAGCACCACGGCGTTCAGCTGGCTGCGGGCGGCCTCAACGGTCACCTTGCGGGTGGAGAAGTGAATGTCGGATGTGGAACCGACCGGCCGGTGCTGTTCGAAGGTCGGCAAGAGCACCGGGTCGCGTTCGGCTGCGGACCGCAGGAGCTGGCCATAGAGCTTTTCGGCAGCAGCGTTGAGGCTTTGGCTGGGCAGCAGGTGGCCGATGGACACGCCATCGTCCAGCGTGACGCACTCGTCGATCCAGCGCTGGGCGATACGAACCAACTGCGGGAACAACCACGGACGGTTGGCCTTGGTGATGTCGTCGTCGAGCTCGCCATCGCTTTCGTCCGTGGCTGGCACATCGAGGCCAAAGGTGCCACTGGAGAACTTCTGCACCAGCACCGCAGCCAACTCGAAGGCCACACGCTGGGGGCGGGCCTTGCGGTACTCCTCGTTGTCGATCTCCTCCTCGACCCCGGCGATGCCGGCGTTCTGCACCCAGGTGGCAAGCTCGCTTTGGCCCACGGTGAGTAGCGCCTCGTCGTCGAAATCCTCGAACACCCACTGCTCGGGCAGCTCCACGCGGTAGCCCTGCAGGCGGGGAAAGACGATCTCCAAGTCCTCACGGCCAGGAACCGAGTACACCTCGTTGGCCAGCGCGCTGGGCTTGGGGTTGGGTGTGGCCCGATCGGATGGGATGAAGGCAAAGGGCACGCCGTACACGTCGGCATACTCGGGCTCGAAGCGGCCCTGTTCGTTGACGGCGTAGCTGCGGCGGCGCAGGCCACGGCCCACCACCTGCTCGCACAGCAGCTGGCTGCGGAAAGCCCGGACGCCCAGGATGTGGCTGACCGTGTTGGCATCCCAGCCCTCGGTGAGCATCGACACCGACACCACGCAGCGGATCTGCTCGCCCAGCTTGCCGGCCTTGCCGACGGTGTTCATCACCTCGCGCATGAGGTCTTCGTCGGTCAGCTTGGACACATCCGCGCCGGGGTTGCGCTTGCGGTACTCGTTCTTGAACGCCGCCAGCTCGGTGGCCGCAGCGGCCTTGAACTCGGGTTTGAACGTGTCCCCCGACTCAAGGGCCGCCGAATCGATCAGTACCGTGCGGGGCCGGTCCAGCCACTCGCCGTCGACCACGTTGGACAACAACGGCAACCTGCCGGGTCGGGCCGTTGACGTGCCGTTGTCCTCGGGCACGTCCAGGCCGGCAATCCACTCGAACACCAGCTTGGACACCGTGGTGTTGGGGCACACCACGATCATCACCGGCGGTGGCTCGCCGGCCGACGCCAGCGTGGCCTCCCACGTCTGGAAGCGGTTGGCATAGCTGCGATACAGGCTGTCGAGCGCGCCCTCCAGCACGATCGGTGGTACCCAGTCCTCGGGATGCTCACCTTTGGGAAGCTTCTTGGGCAGCTCCTTGCCGATGTGCTCCCACAGGTTGAGGTAGGTGGGCTTGTCGCCGACTGCGTCGTCGTCCACCGGCATGCGGGGCACCTTGACGATGCCCGACTCGATCGAGTCCATCAGCGAGAAGTCGCTGACCACCCAGGGGAAGATGTAGCCCTCCGGGTAGCCGGAACCGGACAGGTAGTACGGGGTGGCCGACAGGTCGAACACCGACTTGATGCCCACCTTGGCGTCAATGGCCTGAAGGCCCTTGAACCACACGCCGGCGTTCTCGTTGCGTGTCTTGTCCTCGCGGTCCGGGCGCTCCACAGCGGGATCCTGAACGGCCTCCGCGGCGAGCGACTGGTAGCAGTGGTGCGCCTCGTCGTTGAACACGACCACCTCGCCCGAGCCCCGCCCGCTAAAGCTGCGCAACACCCGGCTGACCATGTCGGCCTCGGTTTCGCGGAACGGGTCGGTGTTCTTGCCGGCCAGCAGCAGCTTGCGGGTGTTGGCCGCCACCCCCTTGATCTCCTTGGCGTCACGCAGAAGAAAGGTGTGGTAGTTGGTGACGTGAATCTGCGCCTCAAGCATCAGGGGCCACAGCTCGGAGGGCACCAGATCGCGCTGGTCGTAGTAGTTGACGTCCTCGGAGGGCTGCAGCACCCGCAGACGGTCGCGGATGGTGATGCCGGGCGTGACGATGAGGAACCGGTTGGCGAAGCGGATGTCGCGAGGCGTGGCCGACTTGTTGATGGTCTGCCAGGCGATCAGCATGCCCATGACGATGGTCTTGCCCGAACCGGTGGCCATCTTGAGGGCGGTGCGATTGAGGCCGCCGTTGTGGGTGGCATTGTGCTCGTTCAAGCGGCTGCGGATCTCTGGCTCGCCGTGGCGGCCCGCCACCTCGGCCAGATAGATCGCCGTCTCGGCGGCCTCCCGCTGGCAGAACAGCATCGGCTCCTCGCGGCGCCCGTCGGTGCCCGCCCAGTACTCCAGCAGCTTGCGGCTCATCGGCGTCACCCACGGGTAGCTGCGGTTGCGCCACAGCTCCACCCGCTGGCGGATGTCGTTGATCAGCGAGTTCTGCTCGCGACGCTCGCCGGTGACGTCGAAGTCGATCTGGGTCTGGGCTGTGTCTTGCTTGCGGCCCTTCCGGGAGGGCGGCACGGGGATGAACGACTCGCTGGGTCGTCGACCGGTCAGCACCTTGCCAGTGGGACCGTTGGGGCCAAGCTCGAAGTGGGCCTCTGGCGGGGTGTAGGGCGAGTTGAGGATGGGATTACCCAGCGACGCCTCGGTCGGTTCATCGGTCACTGACGCCCCCTCCCCTCGGTGCGTGATGAGCGCTCAAAGACTATGCGACCGGGCTCGGCCGCCTCCGTGCCGGAATGCGTTCGGTCTTATCGGCCGCCGAGGCGGTCAGCCATGGGGATCGCAGCCGGCGCCGTATGAGCAGCCGTCCCAGCATGTCGTGCCAATCTCACGTTGCGTCACCTTGGACACGCCGGTATTGGCCTGAGCGGTGCTCACCGGAACAGGGCTTGGCCGACAACAAGGCCGCTGGGCATCGCCACGAAGAGTGCGATTGCCCAACGGGTCAGACCTGTCTGCTTCTTGTCGATCTCCGTGGGAATGGCGTCCACCTTGATGTCGAGGGAGTCGAACTTGGTGTCGACGACGCCGCGGAACAAGTCGACGCCTCCCCAGGGTCGTCAACGCGAGCGCCTTCGACGTCGCCCACACCACAGCGTTGCCCATCAGGTCGGGCCAACCAACGAAAGTCTGAGTTCGAGCCGGTTTGAGTAACCCAAGTGTGCCGGAGGTGATGGACTGTGGCCACCGGGTCGGACAAGTAGGGGAGCGAGTGGAGAGATGTTGCATCGACGCTTGAAGGTGACGGCCGCCGTGGCCGGTGTTGCCCTGCTGGTCGCAGCCTGCGGAGGCGGTCAGGGTGGCTCGGCCAAGGGGAGTGCGGACGCTGCCGACGAGGGCACACCGCAAGCTGGCGGCAGCGTCATCTACGGGATCGAAAACGAGTCCAACGGTGGCTGGTGCCTGCCCGAGTCGCAGCTGGCCATCTCGGGCATCCAGGTGGCCCGGGCCATCTACGACACGCTGATGGTGCCGGCGCAGTCCGGCGAGATGATGCCGTTCCTGGCCACGTCGGTGACTCCCAACGACACGTTCGATCGTTGGACGATCAAGTTGCGCAAGGGCGTGAAGTTTCACGACGGCACCGACCTGACCGCCGAGGTGGTGAAGAACAACCTGGACGCCTACCGGGGGGAATATGAGGGGCGTTCTGCGACGTTGTTCTCGTTTGTGTTCGACAACGTCGACACCGTGAAGGCCACCGACCCGTTGACGGTGACGGTCACCACCAAAACGCCGTGGCCGTCGTTTCCCAACTTCCTGTTCTTCGAGGGGCGCATTGGGATCATGGGTCAATCGCAGTTGGACGACGCCACCAACTGCGACAAGGCCCTGGTGGGTACCGGGCCGTTTCGGAAAAAGGAATGGAAGCTCAACAACCGGTTCGTCGCCGAGAAGAACGCGGACTACTGGCAGACCGATGCCGATGGCACCCGGCTGCCCTACCTGGACGAGATCACGTTCGTCTCCATGCTGAACGACGGCGACTCGGTGGAGTCGTTGCAGATGGGGCGCTACGACCTGATGCACACCAGCACGGGGGAAGACCTGGAACGCGTCGAGGCGCTGGCGGACGCCGGCACGATCAACGTGTTGTCCACCTCGGACTTCGCCGACGTGACATACGTGATGTTCAACGAATCGAAGCCGCCGTTCGACAACATGGACGCCAGGCTGGCGGTGAGCCAGGCCATCGACCGCGACGAGTTCGTCAAGCTGCGCACCGCCGGTCGCCAGCCGGTGGCCTCCGGGCCGTTCGCTCCGGGCAGCATCGGCTACCTCAAAAACTCGGGCTTCCCCGCCTACAACCTCGACGAGGCGAAACAGCATGTGGCGGCCTACGAACGCGAGACGGGCAAGCAGCTTGGCTTTACGATGCTCCACGGCGGCGACCCCGGCTCGCTCACCAGCATGGAGTTGGTGCAGAGCCAACTGGCCGAGGTTGGCATCGACATGAAGCTGACGCCCGCAGACCAGGCCGCCCTGATCGACCAGGTGATCGCCGGGGGGTTTGATGCGGTGTTCTGGCGCAATCACCCGGGCGGTGACCCCGATGGCCAGTTCGTCTGGTGGCGTTCGGATTCGCCGGTGAACTTCGGGCGGTATCAGGACCCCACCATCGACCGGTTGCTCGCCGCAGGCCGGGCCGAGCCCGATGCGGCCAAGCGGAAGACCATCTACGAGGACCTCAACCGTCGCTTCGCTCAGCAGGCGCACAATGTGTGGCTGATGTGGAGCGCATGGGCGGTGTCGTCACAACCCAAGGTGCACGGCATCCTCGGCCCGGCCATCGATGGCGAGCCGCCGTTTGAGGGTCTGGCCGTTGGGCATCCGGTCAGCGGGCTGTGGGTGGAGCAGTAGTTGGAGGGCTTGGTCGAGTGGTTGAAAGCCCAGCATGCAAAGGAGCGGTGGCTGCTGCGGTCTCGAGAGCCGGATTACACGCCGTTCTTGTGCACCTTGTCGACCGCGATGCGCAGGATGACCCGCTCGGTGCCGATGGGGTTGGCGTAGTCGGCGCCGGTGAACTTTTGGGCCAGTTCGTCGATGCCGGCTCGAGCCTCGTCGCCGGTGACCGTCTCGGCCACCCGGCCTCGGGCCTCGACGTAGCGATACGGGTTGGTGGCATCGAACACCGTGACCGTCACCCGGGGGTCGACCGTGATGTTGGCGAACTTCTGACGGCCCGTCTCGGTGTTGATGATCACGTGATCGTCGTCGGCGTGCACCCACATCAGCTGCGTCTGAGGTTGGCCGTCGGGCATCAGCGTGGTGAGGGCCGCGAAGTTCTTTGCCTGAGCCATGGTCTTGAGGTCTGCGTCGATGGTCATCGTTCCAAGGTACCCACGTTGTCGGCGCCGTGATGGGCGCAACCTTGGGAGTGTCGAGGGTTCCGGTGGCGGTCGTCGTGGGTGGTGTGTCGATGCTCACGCGATCCGTCGGGTAGGTGTCGAAGGTCTCCACCTGAGTACAATCGTCAACCGTCTCCAAAACCGGTGGCAGGAGTCTCTACTCCGTGCTGCCCAGCAGGGTTCCGACTTGAGCAGACAGCACCCAACCCCCTTGTTTCGCCGGAGGGTGAACCGATGGCAATGAACCGTGAACAGAAGCGTGCAATGCAGCGCGCCGGACAGGTTGACGCCGAGGGTGCGCCAGTTGCCCGCGACCGTCGTCAGCCCGCCAAGACCGCTCGGAAAGAGGAACGCACCTCGCCGACGCAGTTCTTCAAGGAGGTTCGCAGCGAGCTGCGAAAGGTGGCGTGGCCCACCCGCGAAGAACTCACCCGCTACTCCATTATTGTGTTCGTGGCCATCGTGGCACTCACCATGTTTGTGACCGCCCTCGACTGGGTGTTCCTGAAGTTTGTGCAGGACTTCCTGTTTGACAGCGGAGTCGACCCCACCCCGGCGGGTGCCCCGGCAGGCCTGATCTCTGCGGGCGTCACCCTGTTCACCGGTGGTTAGGCCACCATTTCATCGCTACGACCAGCGTCCGCATTGAATTCGCCGGAGACGCCCACCTCGATCCCCAGCCAGGACAACACATGACCAACATCGAGCCCAGCAACGACACCGAGGACGCCACCGAGGTGGCCGCCGAGGACCCGTCGGCAGACGAAGCCGTGACCGACGAGGTTGCTGCGGACGCCGTGACGGACGAAGCCGACGAGGGCACCGGCGACGAGCCCGAGGCCACCGCCGAGCCTGAGACGGCCGCTGAGCCAGAGGCAACCGACGAAGCCGAGGCCACCGAAGCGTCCGACGCCGGGCCGGAGGTTCTCGACGAGGACGCCCTGCTCGAAGAGGGCGCCGCTGCGGTCGAGCCGGAGGAGATCAGCCCGTTCAAGAAGCCGGGCAAGTGGTACGTGCTGCACACGCAGTCGGGCTATGAGAACAAGGTGAAGCACAACCTCGAGGCCCGTGCCCACTCCATGAACATGGAGGAGCGCATCTACGAGGTGGTCATCCCCATGGAGGACGTCACCGAGATTCGTCAGGGCAAGAAGGTGGTGGTGCCCAAGAAGATGTTCCCGGGCTATCTGCTGGTTCGCACCCGCCTCAACGACGACGCCTGGTACGTGGTGCGCAACACCCCCGGGGTCACCGGCTTTGTCGGCGCCGGCAACAAGCCGTCCCCGTTGCCTCGCAAAGAGGTGGAGAAGTTCCTCACCGTGAAGAAGGACGGCGACGAGGCCTCGGCCAAGCGAAGCCGCCCCCGCATGGAATACGAGATCAACGAAACGGTACGGGTAAAGCAGGGCCCGTTTGCAGATTTCTCCGGCGAAATCGCAGAAATCAACGCCGACCAACTGAAGCTGAAGGTGCTGGTGAACATCTTCGGACGAGAGACCCCGGTGGAACTGGAGTTCTCCCAGGTGGCCAAGCTGTAACGCTCACCTTGCCGTGTGAGCTGTTTGCAGCACACACTGGTTGTTTGTGCCCACGTCGCCCCGGACCCCAACCGGGCGAAGATCCACCCCCATACCTGTCGAGTCGCACACCGTCGTCAGCCCCACACGAGAGAGCACATCATGGCAAAGAAAAAGGTCTCGGCCGTCGTCAAGATCCAGATCCCGGCCGGTCAGGCATCCCCTGCGCCCCCCGTTGGTACCGCCCTGGGCCCCCACGGCATCGCCATCATGGATTTCACGAAGGCCTACAACGCCCAAACTGAGAACCAGCGCGGCACCATCGTGCCCGTCGAGATCACCATCTACGAGGATCGTTCGTTCACGTTCGTTCTGAAGACACCGCCCGCGTCGGTGCTCATCCGTGCGGCAGCCGGGCTAGAGAAGGGCTCTCAACTGCCTGGACGTGGCGCCGTGGGCGAGGTCACCGAGGCCCAGTTGGCCGAGATCGCCACCACCAAGATGCCCGACCTGAACACCGACGACCTGGAGCAGGCCAAGCAGCAGGTGGCCGGCACCGCCCGCTCGATGGGCATCCGGGTGTTGTGGGAGGACGAGGCCGGCGACGAGTTGGCCCCCCTGGTGGATGCCGACGAGATGGCCGCCATGGTGGACGCCAACGAGGCACTTCACGCCGAGGAGGCCCCCGCAGCCGAGGCACCAGCCGAGGCATCCGACGCTGACGCCGGCGGCGAAGGCGACGACAGCTGATTTGGCGGCGCTTCGGCGCCGCCCCCCATTCGATCCTGCGGGGAGTACCTCGCCCCGGGACGAACAGCAACACCATCACATTCAACACACGAGAGGGAGCCATCATGGCGAAAGGCAAAAAGTACCGCGACGCTGCACGGCGTTACGACCCCGAACTGCAGCACGGCCCGCGCGAGGCGCTTGAGCTGGTGAAGTCGCTGGCGTCGAAGAACTTCGATGAGAGCGTCGACCTGGTGTGTCGTCTCGGGGTCGACCCCCGAAAGGCCGACCAGATGGTGCGCGGCACCGTGACCCTGCCCTCGGGCAGCGGCAAGAACGTGCGCGTTGCCGTGTTTGCAGAAGGCGAGCAGGCCGAGGCCGCACGCGCCGCCGGCGCCGACTTTGTTGGCGGCAGCGACCTGGCCGAACAGATCCAAGGCGGCATGATGGACTTTGACCTCACCATCGCCACCCCCGACATGATGCCCACCGTGGGCAAGCTGGGCCGGGTGCTGGGTCCTCGTGGGTTGATGCCCAACCCGAAGACCGGCACGGTGACCCCCGACGTGGCCAAGGCCGTCGGCGAGTTCAAGGGTGGCAAGGTGGAGTACCGCACCGACCGCTACGGCAACGTGGCGGTGCCCGTCGGCAAGGTGAGCTTTGAGCCCGACGCGCTGGACGCCAACCTGGCCGCCGTCATGGGCGAGATCATGCGGGCCAAGCCGTCGGCGTCCAAGGGCAAGTACCTGAAGAAGGTGTCGCTGTCCTCCACCATGGGCCCCGCTGTCCGTGTCGACGCCGGCGCCTACGACTCCAAGTAGGCGGGTCCGCTAGGCTCTCGTCTTCGAGATCACATCGCCAAAGACCTTCGGTGGACAAACCGGCTCCGGCCGGCAACTCCTCAATGAGCCTCGGCTCGCCGAAATAGGCGGACTCCTCAGATCTGGTGACGCCCTCGGGTGCCGCCTCTCTTGTACGGGTGTCCGCTTGCGGGCACCCGTTTCGCGTCTCCGACGTGGTTCGGGTGGCGATCTCCACCCACAACCAACCGGGCTTCGAGCCCACCAATATGAAGAGAGGAGGTGTGAGTGCATGACAGATGACCCCACAGAACTTGCAGCCGAGGCCGACGCCAAGGAACCCAGGGCCGACAAAGTGGCCGTGGTGACCGAGGTGAAGGAGCGGATGAGCAACGCCGAGGCGGTGATTCTCACCGAGTACCGCGGATTGACGGTCAAGGAACTGCAAAGCCTTCGGGCTTCGCTGACCGAGGCCGGCGCCGTGTACAAGGTGTACAAGAACACGCTGGTGCGTCGCGCAGCCGACGAACTCGACTGGGACCTGGCCGAACTGTTGGTCGGACCGACCGCCATGGCCTTCGTGGCCACCGACGTCGGTTCTGCCGCCAAGGCGCTCACCGACTTCGCCAAGACCCAGCCACTGCTGGTACTCAAGGGCGGAGTGATGGGCGGCGACGTCCTGGACGCCGGCGCCGTCAAGGAACTGGCTGACCTGCCCACCGGTCCGGAGATCTACTCCAAGCTGGCCGGCGGCATTGCTGGAACGGCCCGCGGTCTTGCCGCAGGCATTCACGGAACCCATCGTTCCCTGGCCTACGTGCTGCAGGCGGCGATCGACGGCGGAGCATTCGCCGACGCCGACGCCGGCGCTGCGAGCGAGCCGGTGGCCGATGAGGCACCTGCCGACGAGGCACCCGCTGACGAGGCACCAGCCGAGTCCACACCAGAGGAGGCGTCCGCCTCCGACACGTCCGAGGCACCCGCCGACGATGCAACCACTGAAGAACCCCCCGCCGCGGCGGAAAGCACTGAGGAGAGCTGAACATGAGCAAAGTTGACGACATCCTGGAAGAGATCTCGGGTTTGACCCTGGTCGAGGCCTACGAACTGGTCAAGGCCATCGAGGACAAGTTTGAGGTGACCGCAGCCGCTCCCGTGGCCGCCGTGGCCGCCGCTGCCGGTCCCGGCGCAGAGGCCGAGGAAGAGAAGGACGACTTCGACGTCGTGCTCACCGGCGCTGGCGACAAGAAGATCCAGGTCATCAAAGAGGTGCGTGGGCTGACCAGCCTGGGCCTCAAGGAGGCCAAGGATCTGGTTGAGGCCGCACCGAAGGCCGTCCTCGAGGGCGTGCCCAAGGACGAGGCCGAGAAGGCCAAGGAGGCCCTCGAGGCCGCCGGCGCCACCGTCGAGATCAAATAGTCAATTCGCTTGACGGCTCAGCGATGAGCCGTCAAGCGAAGTGCAATGTGATCACCGCCTCCCCGCATGCTGCGGGGAGGCGGTGTCGCGTCCAGCCCGACGACGCGCCACGCCAGCGCGCCGAGCGCTGCCAGGTAGATCACAAGCAGCAGTGGGAACGTGAGCGGGGGAGACCACCGGGCGTTGCTCAGGAGTTGCCACCACGTTTGCGGGTCGCCACCCTTGGCGCCGTGATGGCGTGCCGCCGAGAGGAACGCGGCGGCATGCACCGCCGTGAACAGGCCGAGGGCGAGGCCGACGGCACCATCGCCGGCACGTCGCGTGTGGAGGAACGCCGCCACGTTCCACGGAGCGCCGCGACCTGCAGCCTGCCGATCGTCGGGGGTGTCGGCGCGAGCTGACGCCGGACGATCCACCGGGTTGGTGCACGTGGCGAGGAGGAACGCACCCAGCAGCACCGGCAACGCGTAGCGGCCCTGCCAGAAGAAGCCGATGGGTGGTAGCGACAAACCCTCGGCGGTAACCGACAGGGCGAGGCCCGCCACCAGCGTGGCGAGCGAGATGACGATGGTCTTGGCCGATGAGCGCCAGAGGCCAACCGCAAACACGCCGAGCAACGCAGCGACCCACACCCAGGCTGCGAGTGGCGGGATGGCGCTGTCGTTCTGGCCAAACACGCCGATCGACTGGCGAATGTAGAACGGCAGGTACCCAATGGCGGTGGCGACGCCCGACCCGGGCCGTTCGGGCGGGGCGTAGGTCTGCTGGACAAACCACAGCCACCATCCGGCGATCAGGAGCGCAGCAGCCCCTCCGGCGGCCCACGCTCGCAGATCCCGACGCCGCACTAGAGCAAAAACCTTCGTCTTCCCGCCGAGCACGGCCAGCACGGCCAGAATGCCGACGGCGAACAGTGGCCCCAGGCCGCGGGCAAGGACGAGCACCACCATCGACACACCGAAGCGGGCGACCTCGCGCCCGGAGGGCTGCGAATCGGCCTGGGTCAAGAGCATGCCGGTGGTCCATGCGCCGATCGCCGCAGCGATCTCCACCGAGCTGGGATTGGTGGAGGCGGCCAGGTACAACACCATGGGCGTGACGCACCCGAACAACGCCACCGATGCCAGGCGTCGTCGAGCGGCCGCCATGGTGGATACCGCAGCCGAGGCCAACAGTGCGGTGGTCATGACGATGCCGACCAGGCGCATCAGGTATGTGCCGCTCACGCCCGTGTCGATCAGCGACGGGAGGCCGACCACCGCCCAGTAGAACGGCTGACCTCGGTACTGGCCGGTCTCGGTGGTCGTGAGCTTCGACGACGACCGGTAGGGGGGGCAGTCCTGGGCAACGACTGCGAACCCTCGTTGCGGCGACTCGGGCACCGGCGCCCCGACGAAACACAACGCAGAGTCGCCCCCGGCCACGTAGGTGTCGGGTACATCCACCTCGATCATCTGAAACGTGCCGGAGCCAACGACGTTGCCCCGCAACTGGCCGCGGGCCAGCGCCGCGGCACGCCGAGCCTGAAACACCTCGTCGGGTCCGGTCAACGGGGGTGTGGCCAACATCCAGGCGACGCCTGCCAGCGTGAGCAGGCCGAAGAGCCGCCACCACGTCGCCCGCCGGGCGAGCCCGCTGTCGTTGCTGGCTGTGTTCGACACGGGCGTGGTGACTCCGAAGGGGCGGCGGGACCCAAAGCCGGGGCAGGGTTGTCGACGGCGGCGGTGGCATCGGCCGGGCCGCTGTGAACTACCGTAATCGGGCCCATCCGTCGTCGACCGTGAGCGGTGCAGAAGTAGTGAAACTCGCCGCCGTTCGCTCGGCAATCGCCACCTACCGAGGCGCCCCTCCCGTAACCAGGGCGTTTGTCGCTGCCCGTTTTGTGGTGGCGCCGGTGGGCCCACTGGAAGCCGAACTGGCCGGTCGGAGCGGCCGGGTGCTGTCGCTGGGCAGCGGCCTCTGCATGCTGGAGCGGTATCTGGCCGTGCAGAACCCCAACCTGGAATTCGTCGGCATCGACCTGGACGAGGACAAGGTGGCCCTCATCGCCGAAACCCGGCACCGCAGCCCACGGGTCACCCTTCGGCTGGGTGACGCCACGGCCATCGACGAGCCGGCGATGTACGACACGGTGCTGATCTGCGATGCGCTGCATCACTTCCCAGCCGAGATGCACGCTCGGGTGGCCCAGTCGGTGGCGGCGGCGCTGGTGCCCGACGGCCGGGTCATCGTGAAGGACCTCGACGTGGCTCCTCGCTGGAAATACCACTGGAATCGGGTACACGACCGGCTGGTGGCCGGACCCGAACCGATCTACTGCCGTCCCATCGACGAGATGGCAGAGGTGTTCGAATCGGCCGGTCTGGTGGTTGAGGCGAAGCGCCGACTGGACCATGCGGCTGCGCCGTACGCCCACTACCTCATCACGTTGCGACGTCCGACGGACCCTGAGGGAACCGACGGTGTGGCAGAAACCGTTGACGACACGGCCTGAACTTCCTATCCTGCTCCGCAAGGTCAGCGAATTGTGAGCGGATCTGAGAGTTTTGGCGGCAGCGCCTTGTCTGCCACCTGCGCGTGCCCCTAGACTCACTTAGCCGTGCCAGCGCCCGTCCTTCCCCCTGGATCCAGTACCAGGGTCGTTGCGCGTCCAGGCACGGAACCCACATCGCACCTATCGCGCCAGCGAGGAGTAGGCCTTGTCGTCAGCACCACCGCTTCGGGAACGCTATTCATTTGCAAACCTCAACGAGGTTTTGGAAATCCCCGACCTCATCGCCGTCCAGCGAAAGTCATTCAAGTGGTTCGTTGACCACGGTCTGGCCAACGCCTTCCGCGACATCTCCCCCATTCGTGACTTCACCGAGACGCTCAGCCTCGAGCTGGACTTCGATCCCACCGATGAGGATCTGCGCCCGCCACCCAAGTTCACGGTGGAGGAGTGCAAAGAACAGGACATGACCTATTCGGCGCCCATCTTCGTGAAGGCGCGCTTCGTCAACCAGAACACGGGCGAGATCAAGGAACAAACCGTGTTCATGGGCGACTTCCCCATGATGACCGACCGCGGCACGTTCGTGATCAACGGCACCGAGCGTGTCGTGGTGTCGCAGTTGGTGCGTTCGCCGGGCGTCATCTTCCAGCCGGGTGAACGCTTCCGCCTGCGCAACCTGTCCAAGCACCAGTTGGTCACCGGCACCGTTCACCCCTACCGGGGTGAATGGATCGAGTTCGATGTCGAGCAGAAGCCCGGCAAGGACGTCACCGCCGGCACCCGTGTCGCCCGCAAGCGTCGCCTCAGCCTGTTCGTGCTCATCCGGGCCCTCGGCTTCGGCGAGGACAACGTCCCCGGCTTCCTCAACGCCTTCGTGCAGCACTTCGACTTCCTCGAGGGCCAGTGGGAGAAGGACCAGGACCTGGCGCCCACCCAGGAAGAAGCGCTGATCGAGATCTACAAGCGTGCCCGGCCCGGTGAGCCGGCCACGCCCGAGTCGTCACGCAACTACTTCCAGAACGCATTCTTCGAGAGCCGCCGCTACGACCTCAGCCGGGTGGGCCGTTACAAGCTCAACCGCAAGCTGGGCCCCGAGGTGCAACACCTCCTCGACGTGTTCCCCATGCTGGCCGATCACGTCGACCTGCCCGACAAGGATCTGTCGGTGCTGTCCCGCGTGGAGCTGCTGGCCGCCACCACCTACCTGCTCAACCTGGCTGCGGGCACCCCCGGCTACCGCTTGGACGACCAGGACCACTTCGCCAACCGTCGCATTCGCTCGGTGGGTGAGCTGATCCAGAACCAGGTGCGCATCGGCCTGAGCCGCATGGAGCGGGTGGTGCGCGAACGCATGACCACCCAGGACGTCGAGGCGATCACGCCACAGACGCTGATCAACATCCGCCCGGTGGTGGCCGCCATCAAGGAGTTCTTCGGAACGTCCCAGCTGAGCCAGTTCATGGACCAGGTGAACCCGCTGTCGGGCCTCACCCACCGTCGCCGTCTCTCGGCGCTCGGCCCCGGCGGTCTGTCCCGTGAGCGTGCGGGCTTCGAGGTGCGGGACGTGCACTTCAGCCACTACGGCCGCATGTGCCCCATCGAAACCCCGGAAGGCCCAAACATCGGCCTGATCGGAGCCCTGGCCACCTACGCCCGGGTCAACGAGTTCGGCTTCATCGAGACCCCGTACCGCAAGGTCACCGACGGCGTGGCCACCAGCGAGATCGTGTGGCTCCCCGCTGATGAGGAAGAGCTCTACACCGTCGCCCAGGCCAACGCCCGGCTTGACGAAGACGGCACCTTCCTCGACGAGCGTGTGCTGGTTCGCCGCTCGCCGCAGGCCGCGTCGCTGCAGGACCTCAGGTTGCAGCTGGAGCGCGACGTGTTCCTCGGTGCCACCACCGCCATCGAGCTGGTGGAGCCCGCCGAGGTTCAGCTGATGGACGTGTCGCCGAAGCAGATCGTGTCGGTCGGCGCCGCCCTCATTCCGTTCCTCGAGCACGATGACGCCAACCGTGCGCTCATGGGCGCCAACATGCAGAAGCAGGCCGTGCCGCTGGTGCGTGCCGAGGCCCCGTTCATCGGCACCGGAATCGAGCCCCGGGCCGCACGCGACGCCGCCAACATGGTGATCGCCGAGGAAAACGGCATCGTCACCCAGGTGGATGGACGCACCATCACCGTGGAGTACGCCAAGACGGGTCGCAAGAGCTACCGCCTGCACAAGTTTGAGCGTTCCAACCAGGACACCTCGATCAACCAGCGGCCCCGCGTGGCCGCCGGCCAGAGGATCGTCGAAGGCGACATCCTGGCGGAGGGTCCCTCCACCGACAACGGCGAGCTGGCACTGGGCAAGAACCTGCTCATCGCCTTCATGCTGTGGGAGGGATACAACTACGACGACGCCATCATCTTGTCGGAGCGGCTGGTGAAGGACGACGTCCTCACCTCGATCCACATCCACGAGTATGAGGTGGACGCCCGCGACACCAAGCTGGGCGAAGAGGAGATCACCCGGGACATCCCGAACCTCTCCGAAGAGATCCTGGCCGACCTTGACGAGCGCGGCATCGTGCGCATCGGCGCCGAGGTGGACGCCGGCGACGTGCTGGTGGGCAAGGTGACGCCCAAGGGCGAAACCGAGCTGACCCCCGAGGAGCGCCTGTTGCGGGCCATCTTCGGTGAGAAGGCCCGCGAAGTGCGTGACACCTCGCTGAAGGTGCCCCACGGCGAGCAGGGCAAGGTGATCGACGTCAAGGTGTTCAGCCGTGAAGAGCATCACGAGCTGGCTCCCGGCGTCAACCAGCTGGTTCGGGTCTATGTGGCCCAGAAGCGCAAGATCTCGGTCGGCGACAAGCTGGCCGGACGCCACGGCAACAAGGGCGTCATCAGCCGGATCATGCCCATCGAGGACATGCCCTACCTGGCCGACGGCACCCCGGTTGACATCGTGTTGACCCCGCTGGGTGTTCCGTCCCGCATGAACGTGGGACAGGTGCTGGAGACCCACCTCGGTTGGGCCGCCCGTTGGGGTTGGCAGAACGAGGGCGACTTCATCGGTGAGCCGCCGCTGCGTGGCACCGAGACCAAGACCCGGCCCACCACCCGGCCCGCCACGTTGATCGCCACCCCGGTGTTCGACGGCGCCAAGTGGGACGAGACCGAGCTGGCCGGTAAGCACCCGACCATCCAGAAGATCTTCGAGAACCTCAACCCCGAGGGCGTCGACGGTCAGCGGCTGATCGAGACCACCGGCAAGACCACGCTGTTCAACGGTCTGACCGGCGAGCCGTTCCACCAGTCGATCTCCATCGGCTACATGTACATCCTGAAGCTGGCCCACCTGGTGGACGACAAGATCCACGCCAGGTCCACCGGCCCGTACTCCATGATCACCCAGCAGCCGCTTGGTGGTAAGGCCCAGTTCGGTGGTCAGCGCTTCGGTGAGATGGAGGTGTGGGCCCTGGAGGCCTATGGCGCCGCCTACTGCCTGCAGGAACTGCTCACCATCAAGTCCGACGACACGCTCGGGCGGGTCAAGGTGTACGAGGCCATCGTGAAGGGTGAGAACATCCCCGAGCCGGGCATCCCTGAGAGCTTCAAGGTGCTCATCAAGGAGATGCAGGCGCTCTGCCTCAACGTCGAGGTCCTCTCCGAGGAAGGCGACGAGATCCAGATGCGGGAGCTCGACGAGGAGTTCTTCCGTGCCGCCGAGGAGCTGGGCATCGACCTGTCCCGCCCCGAGCGCGGCTCTGACGAAGACGACATGCGTCGCCCCGCCATGCGCGGCTGACCCGTTGCGCCCGCCAGCAACCTGAGACCCTTTCAAGAACGCACCGCCACACCAGCAAGCCAGACAAGCCCAGATAGAGGAGCCAGCGCCTTTCATGCTTGACGTCAACAACTTTTCCCAGTTGCGCATCGGACTCGCCACCGCCGAACAGATCCGTATGTGGTCCAACGGCGAGGTGAAGAAGCCGGAGACCATCAACTACCGCACGCTCAAGCCAGAGAAGGACGGCTTGTTCTGCGAGAAGATCTTTGGTCCCACCAAAGACTGGGAGTGCTACTGCGGCAAGTACAAGCGGGTGCGCTTCCGCGGCATCATCTGCGAGCGCTGCGGCGTTGAGGTGACCCGCTCCAAGGTTCGGCGCGAGCGCATGGGGCACATCGAGCTGGCCGCCCCGTCGGTTCACATCTGGTACCTCCGCGGCACCCGCTCGTGGCTGGCCTACCTCCTGTCGGGCACCGAGCCGAAGGAGGAGTTCAAGGCCAAACAGCTGGAGAAGGTGATCTACTTCGCCGCCAACCTGGTGGTGACGATCGACGTCGAGCAGCGCGACGAGGACCTCCAGAGCCTGGAGGCCGACTACCTGGCCGAGCGCGACGAGATCAACAAGGAGCTCGAGCTGGAGTTGGCCGAGCGCCACGACGAGCTCGAGGGCGAGGTTCGCAAGCTGGAAAAGGGTGGTGCAAAGGACGCCGAAATCCGCAACCGCCAGAAGGCTGCGGAGAAGGACCTGACCGCCATCCGCGAGCGTTACGAAGAGGAGTTCGACCTCCTCGAGCGGGTGTGGGACGAGTTCAAGAGCCTGCACGCCCGTCAGATCATCGAGGACGAAGAGCTCTGGCGTGAGCTGGAGGACCGCTACGGCGACTACTTCACCGGCGGCATGGGCGCCGAGGCCATCAAGTTGTTGATCGAGGAGATCGACCTGGTGGAGGAAGAGGTCAAGCTGCGGGCGCAGATCGACCCGGCCGAGGGCCAGAAGCCGCTGTCGGCCCAGCGCAAGCAGAAGGCCATCAAGCGCCTGAAGATCGTTGCCGCCTTCAACCGCACCGCCGAAGAGGGCGCCCGCGAAAACGACCCGCGAGCCATGATCCTCGACGTGGTGCCGGTGATCCCGCCGGAACTGCGCCCGATGGTGCAGCTGGACGGTGGCCGCTTTGCCACCTCCGACCTGAACGACCTGTACCGCCGGGTGATCAACCGCAACAACCGCCTCAAGCGGCTGCTCGACCTGGGCGCACCCGAGATCATCGTCAACAACGAGAAGCGCATGCTGCAGGAGGCTGTTGACGCACTGTTCGACAACGGTCGCCGTGGCCGTCCCGTCACCGGGCCGGGCAACCGCCCGCTGAAGTCGCTCTCGGACATGCTGAAGGGCAAGCAGGGCCGGTTCCGCCAGAACCTGCTGGGCAAGCGCGTCGACTACTCCGGCCGCTCGGTCATCGTGGTTGGCCCCACCCTGAAGCTGCACCAGTGCGGCCTGCCAAAGCTGATGGCCCTCGAGCTGTTCAAGCCCTTCGTGATGAAGGCGCTGGTCGACCGTGAGCTGGCCCAGAACATCAAGTCGGCCAAGCGCATGGTTGAGCGCCGCCGGTCCGCCGTCTACGACGTGCTCGAGGACGTCATTCGGGAACACCCGGTGATGTTGAACCGTGCACCAACGCTGCACCGCCTCGGCATCCAGGCCTTCGAGCCCGTGCTGGTCGAGGGCAAGGCCATCCAGATCCATCCGCTGGTGTGCACCGCGTTCAACGCCGACTTCGACGGCGACCAGATGGCGGTCCACCTGCCGCTGAGCGCCGAGGCGCAGGCCGAGGCCCGCGTGCTGATGCTGTCGGCGCACAACCTGCTGTCGCCTGCGCACGGGCGACCGATGGTGACGCCCACCAAGGAAATGCTGATCGGCGCCTACTACCTCACCGAGCCCGAAGAAGGGGCCATCGGCGAGGGTCGCACCTACCGTCACCTTGAGCAGGTGGAGCGCGACATCGAAGCCGGCCTGCTGGAGGCTCACGCCGCAATCACCCTGCGGCCGGGCCCCGACGGCTCCGACCGCCTGGAGACCACCGCCGGTCGGGTGCTGTTCAACACGGTGCTGCCGGACGACTTCCCGTATTGGAACAAGTCGATCCGCAAGGGCGAGATGTCCGATCTGGTCGACCAGTTGGTGATCTTCTACCCGAACGCCACCGTGGCGCACAGCCTGGACCTCTTGAAGGAACTCACGCTGAAGTGGTCCACCAAGTCGGGCCTGACCATGGCGATCTCCGACGTGAAGACCCCGGAGTCGAAGAAGTCGATCCTCGACCGGTTCGAGGACGAGACCGAAAAGGTTGAGCGGAACTTCCGCCGAGGTGTCATCACCGACGGCGAGCGCATCCAGAAGGCGGTCGAGATCTGGTCGGAGGCCACCACAGAGGTGACCGAGGCCGTCGCCGACGCGATGGGCAACGAGAAGTTCAACTCGTTGAACATGATGGTTGGCTCGGGTGCCCGAGGAAACATGATGCAGGTGCGTCAGATCGCCGGTATGCGCGGCCTGGTGGCAAACCCCCGTGGCGACATGATTCCTCGTCCCATCAAGTCCAACTTCCGTGAGGGGCTGGACGTGTTGGAGTACTTCATCGCCACGCCGGGCGCACGTAAGGGCCTGGTGGACACCGCGCTGCGCACCGCCGACTCGGGCTACCTCACCCGTCGTTTGGTCGACGTGGCACAGGAACTCATCATCAACGAGGAAGACCCGTTTGCCACGGGTGCCCCGGTGCGGGGCATCTGGATCAATGGTGTGCACCCCGATGGGTTCGCCGACGCCGACGGGAATTACGTGGGCACCCAGCGCACGGCCCCCAGCGATCGCGCGGTGAAGAGCTACATGGACACGCGCCTGTTCAGCCGAACGCTGGCCGACGACGTCACCCTCAGTGACGGCAGGCTGGTTCCGAAGGGCACCGAGGTTGGCCTCGAACTGATGGTGGCCCTGCGCGACGATGAGACCATCACCCGCATTCGGGTGCTGTCGCCGCTCACCGACGAGTCGAACTTTGGCATCACCGCCAAGGGCTACGGCACGTCGTTGGCCACGTCCAAGACGATCGAGCCCGGCGAGGCGGTGGGCGTCATCGGCGCACAGTCGATCGGCGAACCCGGCACGCAGCTGACCATGCGTACCTTCCACACCGGTGGCGTCGCCTCCGCCGGTGGCGACATCACCGGTGGTCTGCCCCGCGTGGTCGAGTTGTTCGAGGCTCGCACCCCGAAGAACAAGGCCGTGCTGGCCGCCACCTCCGGCGTCGTGCGCATCGGTGAGGACGATGGCAAGGGACGCGTGGTCACCATCGTCTCCGATGATGGTGAAGAGGACGTGTACACCGTGGCCCGTGAGGCCCGCCTGGAGGTCAAGGACGGCGATGACATCACCGCCGGCGACGCCATGGTGGAGGGTCCTCGCGACCCCAAGGAACTCATGGACATTCAGGGCGTGTACTCCACGCAGCGCTACCTGGTTGACCAGGTACAGAAGGTGTACCGCGACCAGGGCGTGTCGATCCACGACAAGCACATCGAGCTGATCGTGCGGCAGATGACCCGTCGCGTGGCCATTCAGGAGCCCGGCGACTCGTCGTTCCTGCCCGGTGAGCGTGTGGATTCTCAGACGTTCCGTGACACCAACGCCCGCCTGTTGCAGGAGGGCCAGCGTCCCGCCGACGGCCGTCCCGAGCTGATGGGTATTACCAAGGCGTCGTTGGCCACCGACTCGTGGCTCTCGGCCGCGTCGTTCCAGGAGACCACCCGGGTGCTCACCGAGGCCGCCATCGAGAGCCGTTACGACGGCCTGATGGGTCTGAAGGAGAACATCATCATCGGCAAGCTCATCCCGGCCGGCACCGGCATGGAGCGCTTCGCTGAGATCGACACCTACGCCCCCGACTACGAGCCGATGGAGTACTTCAGCTCGGACGACGAGGGCCAGGGCGGCGCCGACTTCCTCGCCCAGCAGGCCGGTGTGACCCCGGCGCTGGTTGGGGCTGCTGCCGCCGGGCCTGACGGCAGCGGTGTGATCGGAGCGGTGCCCGACTCGGCATCGGGCGGCGACGTCGCCGGCTAGTTCCGGCTGTGGCCCCTCGGGTGCCACACATTGGATACAGACACCGCCCGGCGGTTGAAACCGCCGGGAGTATCCGGCGCGCCGACGGTGCTCTGTGGCGAGAACTTTAGGAACGTTCCCGACACCGGATTGGCCACCAGGTTGGCCGACTATGTCTCTGATCCGATGGCCTTGCGTACTCCTCGAAGGCCCCTTGGGACGACCCGGCCCGGTGCAACGGGTTCGTGTCGTCGAACGGGAACACCCTGAATCCCGCCTGGTGCAACTCCCGGCCTTCCGAGCAGACCGAAGGTGCGGTTCTCGTACCGCGGTGACGACCTGGTGGAGATGCCCGTGTCCGCGACGGTGACCGACGGCGTGCTCGACCCCGGCGCGGAATCGTGCACGATCACCGTCCGTGCCGGAGCCCACTCCGACCACTGGGCCCTTTCGGTGTCCGCTGCACCGCCGCGCGAGCAGGAACCCCTACGCCTGTGGCGCCTCGGAGTTGCCACGGACCGGTTCCGGCACCTCGGGCAAGATGCTGCCGGCAACCGTACTGAAGTTGGTGGGCGGTGGGCTGCTGCTCACTGCCCGTCGTCGTCGTCGTCGTCGCCGTCGTCGCCGTCGTCGGAATTCGGTCGGCTCAGTCAGACGATCTGCCCAACTGGGGAGTGCACACCACTGTCTGGCGGTTGTGTGGGCTCCCGAGTTGCGGCTTGGTCGTGTGGGTGCCGGGTTAGCGGACCGAGATGTCGAAGTCTCGGGCGACCAGCCGGTCGACCAGCGCCTCGCCGATGCCGGTGGCGGGGGTGAGCACGCCCGCCGCATCGGGAAGCGCCTCCCCATCGAGGGCGAGGGCGAGCGCGCTCTGGCCCAACATGACCGCGGTGGCCGCGTAACCGGGATCACCGTCGGCGGCAACGGTCGCCACCACATTGCGGCCCCCGGCGGTGGTGGCGTGCACATCGACGTGGAAGTGGCCGTTGCTGCGGGTCTTGGAGTTGGGCCCTTCCCCGGGGGACGGCAACACCCGGTCGAGCAGCTTGCGGGTGGGGCCGAAGGCCATGGCGGCTGCGCCGGCGACGGTGCCGGCGGTGACGCCGGTGGCCAGGAACGGGCCGGTGATCGGTGAGTCGAACCCGATCACCTCCGAGTAGCGCATGCGGCGACCGTACGCGTGGTCGAGCAAGGCATTGCTGCGCCGCACGATCCGGGTGTTGTAGGGGGCCATGACGAACGGGGCCACCCACATGCCCAATCGACGGTCGTAGCGGGGCGGGCCAACGTCGCGTTGGGGGCCCAGATCGGCCTCGGACGAGCGGTCGGGGCTGAGCGCGTAGGGATCCGCTCCGATGCTGCGCTTCGCCGGGTCGGCGGCCATGACCGCCACCTGATTGCGGATCGAGTCGATCGTCCCGCCGCTGACCCCACCCTTGGCCGACACGACCACCAGCGTGGCCTCGGCCAGTGGGTCGCCGTGGCGCGTGTCGGCCTCGCGGGCCGCAACCATGACCGCCAGGTCGGAGGGCACCGAGTCGAACCCGCACGAGTGCACGATGCGTGCGCCCGAGGCGGCGGCTACGTCGTGGAACCGGTCGATGCTGTCGCGTACGAACAGCACCTCGCCGGTGAGGTCGGCGTAGTGGGTGCCGGCGCCGGCGCAGGCCTCGACGAGGGGCAGACCCCACCGGGCGTACGGCCCGACCGTGGTGGCGACCACCCGGGTCTGCTCGGCCAGCGCGACGATCGTGTCGGGCTCGTTGACGTCGGCGACGATCAGCGGCCAATCGGCGGCCGCCCCGCCGAGTTCGGCACGGACCTCCTCCAGGCGGGACGACGAGCGCCCGGCCAGCGCAATCCTGGTCGAGTCGTCGGCGTGGGCGGCCAGGTGCCGGGCGGTGAGCCTGCCCACGAAGCCGGTCGCTCCAAAGAGCACCACGTCGTAGGGGCGGTCGGCTGGATCTGGAGTGGGCATGCGCCCAGGCTAACGACCGTCTCCTCAGGCGCTTCCCCTGGGCGCGCCGAACGTTTGGTCGGCGCGCCCGACCGCGTCGGCAAGGCGGTTGGCCAGCGATGCGATGTCGGTGAGGACCGGTTGGGACAGGTGCTCGGCCAGCCAGCGGTGGTTCTCGCGATGGCCATCGTCGTCGGGGTCGAAGCGGTTCATCAGCACGATGGTGCGGTCGGCCAGCGCCGGTGCCCCGAGCGTGATCGAGTCGATCGCCGACACCGCAGCGCCGATTGCACCCAGCGAAGCATCACCCACCAACACGACCACGTCAGGGTCGACCGCGGCGCACAGCCCGAGCGAGTCGGCATCGGCCGCCACCGGGGAGCGCACCCCGCCCACCGTCTCCAGCCAGCCCACTCGGCACCCGCTGGGCCACCCGAGCTCCACGAGCAGCTCGGCGATCAACGGCGGTGCCAAGCCGAGCCGCTGAGCCGCCATCGGCGGGGCGAGGGCGACCGCATAACGCCGTTGGGGCGGTGTGACCTGCTCCGCCGGTTCGCCACTGGTGTGGGCCAACACCTCGGAGTCCAGCGGCTCATGCCCGTCGATGGCGAAGCTCTCGGCGGGTTTGCGTGCCGCAACCTGGATCGACCGGCGGCGCAACGCCTCGATCGTCCGGGCGCCGACCCACGTCTTACCCACCTCGGTCGCGGTGCCGACGCAGGCGACGAGCAACTTCGGTCGGGCCCCGGCGCTGGTTGATTGGCTCATCGCAGGCCCAGCCGGTCGAGAGCTGCGAGGAGGCCGTCGATGTGCTCGTCGTCGTGGGCGGCCGACAGCGTGATGCGCAGGCGACTGGTGCCCGGCGCCACAGTCGGGGGTCTGATGGCCGGCACCCAGTAGCCGAGATCGAGTAGGTCCTCGGAGGCGGCGACCGCCCGATGCTCGTCGCCGATGATGACCGGAACGATCGGGCTGGGATGGTTCGGCGTCAGCCGGTCGGTGTGGGCACGGACCCGCCGCACCAGAGCGCGCCCCTCCGGCGAACGCACGAGGTGGAGCGCCGCGAGGGCGGCGGCCGCGTCGCCGGGGGAGAGGCCGGTCGAGAAGATGAACGGGCGGGCTGCGTTGACCAGCAAGTCGATGACCGCGCGCGGACCTGCAACGAACCCACCCATCGCCCCGAGGCTTTTGGACAGCGTGCCGACACGGACGACCGGGGGAGCATCGAGCGGTCCTGCCGGCCCAGAAAGGTTGGGCCCCCACACCGAGTGGGCCTCGTCGACGACGAGTGCCGCGCCAAGCTGTGCGCAGCGCTCGACCGCCTCTTCCATGTCGACGGCATCGCCGTCCATCGAGAACACGGCGTCGGTCACCAGCACCGACCGGCCCGGCCACTCGGTGATCAGCGCAGACGCAGCAGCAAGGTCGAGGTGGGGATAGATGGCCACCTCGGCGCTGGCCAGCCGGGCACCGTCGATGATTGAGGCGTGGTTGAGTTCGTCGGACACGATGCGAACCCCGGGCCCGCCCAGAACGGTGAGGACCCCGAGGTTGGCGGCGAACCCGGTCGGGAACACCAGGGCAGCCTCGGTGTGCTTCCAATCGGCCAACTCCTCCTGCAGCTCGTCGTGCACCGGTCGGGTGCCGCAGATCAGCCGCGAGGCCCCGGCGCCGGTACCCCAGCGGTGGGTGGCGGCGGACGCCGCTTCGATCACCGCCGGATGGGAGCTGAGGCCGAGGTAGTCGTTGGAGGCGAACGTGACGACGGGGTCGGGACCGTGATCGAGCGTGCCGCTTGGGCCGAGCGAATCGTAGGTTCGCGTCGAGCGCCAACGCCCGGCGGACTTGATGGCGTCGGCCCGTTCGGCCAGGTGATCACGCCATCCGTTACCGTCCGCGATGCCAACCTGTGGGGACCTGCTCACCGAAACGACGGTAGCGGGGCCGAGGCCGCCGGGCGGCTCAGCGGGTGAGGATCACCGATGAGCCGTGGCCGAACAGACCCTGGTTGGCGGTGATGCCCACCTTGGCGCCGTCAACCTGACGGCCTTCGGCCTGGCCCCGAAGCTGCCAGGTGAGCTCGCACGCCTGAGCGATGGCCTGGGCGGGGACCGCCTCGCCGAAGCAGGCCAGACCACCGGACGGATTCACCGGCAGGCGACCCCCGATGGTGGTCGCCCCGTCACGGATCATGCCCTCGGCCTCACCCGGTTCGCAGAATCCGAGATCCTCGTACCAGTCCAACTCCAAGGCGGCCGACAGGTCGTAGACCTCGGCGACGTCGACATCGTCCGGACCCAGGCCGGCCTCCTCGTAGGCGGCGTGGCCGATGCTCTGCTTGAAGGTGCGTTCCGGCAGCGGGTAACCGACGGTGGAGTCGGTGGCGAAGTGGGGCATCTCGATGACCGTGTTGGGATAGGTCGGCGTCGTCGTCGACACCGCCGCCACCCGCACCGGGTTGTCGAGGCCGCGCTTGCGGGCGTACTCCGCTGAGGTGAGCACCATGGCTGCACCACCGTCGGAGGTGGCGCAGATGTGCAGCAGGTGCAGCGGGTCGGCGACGACCGGCGATGCGGCCACGTCCTCGGCCGAGAACGCCTTGCGGTAGCGGGCGTAGGGGTTGTTCAGGCCGTGTTGTGCGTTCTTGACCTTGACGGCGGTGAAGTCGTCGACGGTGGCTCCATAGAGGTCGATCCTCCGGCGGGCGTACATGCCGAAATAGGTCGGGTTGGTCGCGCCGAGCAGTCGGAACCGAAGCCAGTCCGGGTCGTCGGTGCGCTCGCCGCCCTGCGGGGCGAGAAATCCCTTGGGGGTGGTGTCGGCCCCCACGACCAGGGCCACGTCGCAGCGACCCGACAGGATGCGGGCCCGGGCGGCCTCGATGGCCATCGCACCCGAGGCGCAGGCGCCGTAGCTGGAGGTGACCGGCACGCCGGTCCAGCCCAGCGCCTGGGCGAACGTGGCGCCGGCCACGTAGCCGGGGTACCCGTTGCGCATCGTGTCGGCACCCGACACGAACCCAACGTCGGTCCATGGGATGCCCGCGTCTTCAAGCGCTGCGAGTGCGGCGTGGACGCCGTAGCTGACGAAGTTGCGGCCCCACTTGCCCCAGGGGTGCATGCCCACACCGAGCACTGCGACGTCGTTGTCGTGACTCATCGACCTGCCTCCGTCATCTCACTAGTCGCCGGGTTGGTGGTTGCAACCGGCCGCCACTTCCAGATCACCTTGGTGCCTTCGTCGTCGGCGTACAACGTGTCGATCACCAGTTCCATCTCCATGCCCACGGTCAGGTCCTCGGTGCTGACGTCGCTGGGCACCTGGCCGAGTACGACCAGCCCCTCGTCGGGCAGTTCCACCGCAGCGATGGCGAAGGGCGCAAAGCCCTCGGGTGGCTCGAGGTACGGCTCGGGAGGCTGATAGCCCGCCGACGTGTAGCTCCACAGCCTGCCGCGGTTGCTGAGCCGCACCTCCTCGGTGGCGCCGCCGGCATAACCGGGGGCCCTGGAGGTGTCGGTCGGCGGGAAGAAGTACGTGCCCGAACCGATGCATCGCGACCCGATCAGCGCGGGCGCCGGATCGGTCTCGAACCATCCCTCGACCGCAAACGAACTTGTCGCCGAGGTGGGTGACTGTTGAGCGCTCATAGCGTGCTCCTCTGGCAGAATGGGGTCCCGAGCCGTCTCCGGTGAATCGACGGACCGTGAACGCTGTCAAACCTGACGCCGCGTCAGATCTGCGGTCGCAACTGTGCCAGATACGCAATGCTGCGTCGAACCGTTGGGCTCGAGGCTCAGGCGGGCTCGCCCCAGTCGTTCACGTCAGGGTTTTTCTCGGGCGAGTTTTGGCGGTCGTCGTCTTTCCCGTAAACGGGGCTGACCTTGGGTTCGCCCTTCTTGTGCCCGAATGCGAAGCCGACCATCAAGCCGAGGATCAACCACACGAGTCGGTTGAAGAAGAGGACGCTGAACCATCCGCCGAGACCTCGGCCGGGTTGCAGGGTCACCACCAGCACCGGACGGTTTGATTGCTCGGCGAGCTCGGCGAGCTGCTCCTGGGCATCGATCACGTCCTCGTCGTCACCGTTCTGATCGACGACCTCGTCTAAACGATCGTTGAGGATCTGGGAGATCTCGGACAGGTCGCTTCGTCGTTCGATGTCGTCGCGGCCGGTCACGACGCGGTTGGTCACCGTTCCGACCGAAGGAGTGTCGAGGTCCACCATGGTTGAGTCGAACTGCCTGGCCGGAACCCGAAAGGTCATCACCGCCTGCGGATCGCCCGCGAAAAGCCCCAGGAATCTTGGAGGGAAGCTCGTTTCCTCCTTCTCCAACCGTCCCTGGTGGCCCTCCTCCACGATCAGCCGCGCCTGCTGGCGGCCGGCCGCGACATCCTTGGTTGCGAAGTCGAGGCGCCCGTTGTAGTCGCCGAACAAGCCGACTCCTGAATTGCCCCCGCACGAGGTCAGCAGCAGTGCCAGGCCGGCCAGCATCAGGACGCGCCCGACGACGGTCCGGTCGAAGGTGGGTCGGGGTGGGCTCACCCCCCCGACGCTAGTTGCCGACTGTCGATTTCTGGGGGAGGGTCACCCGCCGCAAGCCGGTACCTCGAAGCGCGTACCGGCGACGCCTTGCGGCCTCAGGCGTTGCCAGGTGCGGTCGGTTCAGCCTCGTCGAGGAACGCGGGCCGTTCGCCCCCGCCGTGCAACGTCAGCGTGGACCCCGACACGTACGACGCCAGCGGTGACGCGAGGTACAGGCACGCGTTCGCCAGGTCGGCCGGATTGCCCATGCGGCCAAGCGGGACGGTTGCCGCCACCGCGGCGACCCCGGCCTCATCGCCGTAATGCAGGTGCGCCTGTTCGGTTTCGATCAGCCCGGCGATCACCGCATTCATGCGCACCTTCGGGGCCCACTCCACCGCAAGCGAGGTGGTCAATCCGATCAGCCCGGCTTTGGCCGCGCCGTAGGCGGCGGTGCCCGGGGAGGGGCGGACGCCCGACACCGAGGCGATGTTGATGATCGAGCCACCGGCGTCCTGGGTGCGCATCACGCGGTTGGCCCGCTGGGCCACGTGAAGCGGAGCGGTGAGGTTGAGGGCGATGATCGCCTCGTGAAACCGAGGGCTGACCTCGGCGGCGTCCACCTGTGGGGCCCCGCCCGCGTTATTGATCACCACGTCGAGGTGGCCCTCGCTGGCCTCAATATCGCTGATGAGCGCATCGACGGCGGCTGCGTCGCGCACGTCGGCGGCGACGAACCTGGCCGTGCGTCCCCGTGCCTCCGGAAGCTGCTCGGGCTCGCTGCGGCCACAGATCACCACCGCTGCGCCATGACTGAGGAAGGCCTCGGTGATGCCTCGGCCGATGCCTCGGGAACCGCCGGTGACCAACACCACCGATCCGGTGAAATCCAGCGGGTCGGTGGTGGCGTGGTCGTTGGTCTGGGCCGTGCTCATGGTGCTCCTGGGGTGACTGGACTACCGTTCCTCACCAATCTGACACATCGTCAGATTGAACGCGGAGTGGGCGCCCCGGCATCTTGGAGATGGCACACCATGGGCTTTCAGGTCACCACAACCGACGGCATCTGTCACCTGGTGATGGATCATCCGCCGGTGAACGCACTGACCGTGGCCGGATGGTTCGAGCTGGCCGATCTGCTCACCGCAGCCGGACGCGACCCCGAGGTGGGCGTGGTCATCCTGTCGGCCGCCGGCAAGGGCTTCAATGCTGGTGTGGACATCAAGGAGATGCAGAACACCGAGGGCTTCGACGCGCTGATCGGCGCCAACCGCGGCTGCGCCGCCGCCTTCGGGGCGATCTACGACTGCGAGGTGCCGGTGATCTGCGTCGTGCACGACTTCGTGCTGGGCGGAGGCATCGGCCTGATGGGCAACTCCGACATCATCGTCGCCGCAGAGGGCACCACGATCGGCCTGCCCGAGGTCAAGCAGGGAGCACTCGGCGCCGCCACACACCTGGCCCGGCTGGTCCCCCCGCACCGAATGCGTCAGATGGTCTACACCGCCGAGCCAATCGACGTGTCCATGCTGCACGCCTGGGGATCGGTGGCCGAGGTGGCGCCACGCGACGAGGTGATCCCCACCGCAGAACGGATCGCCCGGTCGATCACCCAGCACAGCAGGCTGGTGATCCGAGCGGCCAAAGAATCGCTGAACGCCATCGACCCGGTGGATGTGAAGCGCAGCTACCGCATGGAGCAGGGCTTCACGTTCGAGCTGAACCTGTCCGGCGTGTCCGACGAGGCCCGCGACGCCTTCGTTGAGAAGCGGGCTCCCAGCCACGAACGCTGAGGCAACCACTGGTCGCCCACCGGCGAGCAACCGACCTGCACCGATCAACTCTCCAGCATCCAATTCACACGAAAGAGGGGCCACGTGGCCGACAAACTGACCACCGCAGCCGAGGCGACCTCCCACATCGTCTCGGGCATGACCATCGGCATCGGCGGTTGGGGGGCCCGGCGCAAGCCGCTGGCGCTCATCGCCGAACTGGTGGCCCGCGACGACCTGACCGACCTCACCGTGGTGGCCTACGGGGGCCCCGAAGTGGGGATCCTGTGCCGCGCCGGCAAGGTGGCCAAGGTGATCTCGGGGTTCGTCACGATGGACACGATCGCCCTCGAGCCCCATTACCGGGCCGCCCGCCAGACCGGCTCGATCGAGGCCGCCGAGTGGGACGAGGGCATGATCCTGCTCGGTCTGAACGCAGCGGGTTGGAACCTGCCGTTTCTGCCAACCCGGGCCGGCCTGGGCTCTGACGTGCCCCGGGTGATGCCCGACCTGAAAATGGTCACCAGTCCGTATCCCGGCCGCAGCGGGGGCGAGCCCGAGGAGCTGCTGGCCGTGCCTGCCCTGCACCTCGACTACGCCCTGATCCACGCCAACAGGGCCGACGCTGCCGGCAACGCGCAACTGCTGGGTGAGGATCCGTTCTTTGACGACCTGTTCGTGCGGGCCGCCGACAAGGCGATCGTCAGCTGCGAGCGGGTGGTCGAACCGGCGAACTTCCTCGACGAGGGCCCGGTGCAGACCCTGCTGGTCAGCCGCCTGAACACCGATGCGGTGGTCGAGGCGCCCGGAGGTGCCGGGTTCACCCAGTGCCTGCCCGACTACGAGCGCGACGAGGACGCCCAGCGGGCCTACGCCGCCACCGCCAAGAGCGACGAGGCGTGGGACGAGTGGATCGCCGCCTTCATCGCTCATCCCAGCCGTGCGATCGCCGAGGAGACCAACCGATGAGCGAGCAGACCGCAACCAACGCCACCCGCGCCGACTACTGCGCCGTCGCCATCGCCGAGGCCTTCAGGGGCGACGGCGAGCGTCTGTGCAACCCCATCGGCAACCTGCCGCTCATCGGCGGACGTTTGGCCAGGGCCGGATTTGAGCCCGACCTGGCGATCACCGACGGTCTGGCCACGCTGACCGCCAATACCCCGGCGGTCGGCCGCCCCGACACAGACCGGGTGGTGGAGCACTGGAACCCGTACCGTCGCATGTTCGAGTTGTTGTGGAACGGACGCCGCCACGTGATGATGGGCGCCAGCCAGGTTGACCGCTACGGCAACCAGAATCTGGCCGCCATCGGCGACTGGCACCGGCCCAAGGCCCAGCTGCTGGGCTTCCGGGGCGCCCCGGGCAACACGATCAGCCACACCACCAGCTACTTCATCGGCAACCATTCGCCGAAGGCACTGGTGGAGTCGGTGGACGTCGTCTCCGGCGTGGGTTACGACCGGGCGGCGGAACTGGGTCCAGAGACCTCCCGCTTTCACGAGATCCGCCGGGTGGTCACCAACTTGTGCGTGATCGACTTTGAGGCCACCGACGGTAACGGCGTGAACTGCGCCCGGTTGCGATCGGTGCACCCATGGTCGTCGGTCGACGATGTGGTCGCCGCCACCGGGTTTGAGCTGGCCGTGCCCGACGAGGTGCCCGAATCCCGGGCCCCGACGACCGACGAGATCTCGCTGCTGCGCAACGAGATCGACCCGGACGGCCTCGCAGCCCGGGAAGTGCCGAATGAGTGAGCCCGCCGAGCAGGTGGCGCAGAGTGAGGCCGCAATCAGCCGGTCCACGAGCCACCCGGCCCTGACCACCCGGTTCTGTGAACTAGTCGGAGTGCGTCTGCCGGTGGTGCAGACCGGCATGGGCTGGGTCTCGGGCGCCACGCTGACCGCTGCCACCGCCAATGCGGGGGGCCTCGGCATCCTGGCCTCGGCGACGATGACCTTCGACGAGCTCGATGCGGCCATCGCCAAGGTGGCCGGTGCCACCGACGCACCGTTCGGTGTCAACCTGCTTCCGGTGCAGGCCGACCTCGACAAGCGGTTGGGTCTGATGGAGGACCGGGGCGTTGCGGTGGCATCGTTCGCCGGACCGCCGTCCGCCAAGGTGGTGTCCCGGCTCAACGACGCGGGCATCGTCACCATGGTCACCGTTGGAGCGCGACGACACGCCGAGAAGATGGCGGGCATCGGCGTGCAGTGCATCATCGCCCAGGGCGGAGAGGGGGGCGGCCACACCGGCGCCGTGCCAACCAGCCTGCTGGTGCCCGACGTGGCCGACGCGGTCGGTGCCGGCACCGCCGCCGGCCCAAATGGTGACGGCGTGATCGTGCTTGGGGCCGGTGGCTACCGGGATGGACGTGGCCTGGTGACTGCGCTGGCGCAGGGTGCCGACGGCATCGCCATGGGCACCCGCTTTCTGCTGACCGCCGAGTCGGGTGTGCCCGATGACATCAAGGCGATCTATCTGAAGACACCGGTCACCGGCACCGTGCGAACCACCGCCATCGACGGCGCCCCGCAGCGGGTGATCGCCACCGACGTGATCTCGGCGCTCGAGTCGGGCATCGCCCCGGTGCGCGTGGCCAACGCGCTACGCAACGCGCTGAGATTCCGGGCGCTCACCGGCACGTCGCTGAAGGACCTCGTGCAGACCGGCCTGGCGATGCGCAAGAGCCAGGACCTCACCTGGGCACAGCTGGCGATGGCGGCCAACGCCCCGATGCTCACCAAGGCGGCCATGGTGGACGGCCAGGCCGAGGTGGGCATCCTGCCAACCGGCCAGGTGGTCGGTGTCATCGATTCGCTGCCGACGGTGGCCGAGGTGCTCGGCGACATCGTCACCGAGGCCGAGGCCACGTTGGAGCGCCTGGCCGGCTGACCGGCGCCGAGGGAACGCTGAGTCAGCGCCGGTGCCTGCCAAATGAGAGAGTTCCGAGATGATGTTGCCGGAGCGCGAAGCGCCAGTACTTGACGTGCGGGAGTTGGCCGACCCGGCCGGGGTCGGCATGGACGCCGAACGCCTTGGCCGTATCGATACCCTCTTCCGTCGCTACGTGGACGACGGACGGCTCCCCGGCTGGTCGCTTGCGGTCACCCGCCGGGGACGACTGGTGCATCGCTCCAACTACGGGTTCGCCGACCCCGAGGACGGCCGCCAGGTCAACGACGACACGGTGTTTCGCATCTATTCGATGACCAAACCGATCACGTCGCTGGCAGCCATGATGCTCTACGAGGAGGGCTGTTTCGAGCTGAACGATCCCGTCGCTGCGTACCTCCCCGAGTTCGCTGACACTCGCGTGTGGAAGGGCGGCTCGACCACTGGGCCCGAGACCGAGCCGATCACCGAGCCGCTGCGCATCTGGCACCTGCTCACCCACACCTCGGGGCTCACCTACGGCTTCCAGCGCAGCCACCCGACCGACGCCCTCTACCGCGATGCCGGGTACGACCTCGGCGGCCCGAAGGGCGTCACGCTCGCCGAAGCGGTCGCCACTTGGGCGTCGCTGCCGTTGCGGTTCCAACCCGGCACAGCCTGGTGCTATTCGGTGTCCACCGACGTACTGGGCCGGCTGGTGGAGGTGCTGAGCGGGCGGTCACTCGATGCGTTTTTCGCCGAGCGGATCCTCGGGCCCCTGGGCATGGTCGACACCGCCTTCGGACTGCCGGAGGGTCAGCGCCATCGGCTGGCCGCGCTGCACGTGCCGGACCCGGCCACCAAGAAGGCGGTGCGGTTCGACGAACTCGGTCCGGTCAGCCGCAGCGTCCCCACGTTTCTGTCCGGCGGCGGCGGGTTGGTGTCGACCACCGATGATTACCTGCGGTTCTGCGACGTTCTTCTGCGGCGGGGCGAACGGGATGGTGTGCGGCTGCTCAGCCCCCGAACCGTCGATTTCATGACCTGCAACCACCTGCCGGGCGGCGCCGACCTGTTGGGGTTTGCCCGGTCGATGTATGCCGAGACCCCGTTCGCCGGCGTGGGCTTCGGGTTGGGTTTTTCGGTGGTGACCGACCCCGTGAGGCACAAGGTGTTGGGCTCGCAGGGCACCTTCGCCTGGGGCGGTGCCGCCTCCACCGGGTTTTTCGTGAACCCGGTCGAGGAGATCACCGCAGTGTTCATGACCCAGCTGATTCCCTCCGGCACCTGGCCGTTGCGGAGCCAGCTCACCCAACTGGTCACCCAGGCGATCGTCGACTGACTGTTTCAACGATGCATGTGGCTCGCGTGCGCCGGTCCAAACGTCCCGGCTTCGGGTGCGTCAGGGTTTGCGGGAGGACTTGCGGACGCCGGGGATGAGGCGCAGCGCCACCATGAGCGCTTCGGACAGCTCCGAGACGTCGGCGCCGATGGTCTGCACCTTGCTGTCGACCACCTCCACCAGGCGCAGCACGTCGGGCAGCACCCGATCGAGCGACTGCTGCAACGGTTCGATCTGGCCACCGATGTTGTCGACCACGGCCACCGCGCCGTCGATGTTGGCGCCGATCTGGACGGCGATCCCCTCGATGCGGGGCACCGTGCCGTTGACCACCGAAGTGGTCTCAGTCACCTGGGCTTCCAGCCGGACGATTGTCTCGGGCAGCACGGTCAGCGTCTCGCGTAACGATCGGAGGGTGCTGGGGACCTTGACCAACTCGGTGGCCAGGTCCACCGGCCATCGAACGAGTTGTCCGAACAACGATCTCCCCATCCGGCAACACTATTCCCCGTCATAACGCCACCACACTCCGATTCGGAGTTGACGCGCTCAGTCGTCCGATGGGGCGGCGTCCGCGGTCGACGAATCGGCGTCTGCGGCGCCGCGGCGCCGCCGTGCAACTCGCACCACCAGCCATACCAAGAGGCCGATCCCAAAGAACGGGGCAAAGGCTGCCAAGGCAACCACGATGGCGTTGACCACTGCGGTGAACGCCTCCCAGCCTCGGGTCAGACCGTCCATAAAGCCGACGCCGTCGTCGGTCTCCTCGATCGGTTCAATGCGAGTTCCGGGCTCAGAGATGGTGAGCGTGACGGTGCTCTCGGCCACCTGTGCCTCGATGGTGCGCAACTGGCCCTGGATGCCCTCCAGTTCGGTCTCTCGACGAAGCAGTTCGCTTTCCAGCGTGCCGATCTCTCCGGCGTCCGACGCCTTGGATAGAAACCCTTGGAGGCGAACGATCGAGGCCTTCAAGGTGGTGATGCGTCCCTCCAGGTCGGTGACCTGCCCGGTGACGTCGTCGGTGGACTGCGACCGGTCGGTGACCTTGCCCAGCCCGGAGAGCTGTTCCATTGCCCGGTCGAAGCCCTTGGGGGGAAGCGCCAACGTGAGCACCACCGTGGAGTTCCCGGAGAAGCTGGACTGCTCCTGGGCCACCCGACCGCCGAGCGCGGTGACGATGGAGCGTGCCTTGGCCGAGGCGGTGTCGGGTTCCTTCGTAGTGAGGTCGAGGGTGGCGGTGCGCACCAGGTCTCGTTCCACCCCGGCGACCTGTGGGGTTTCCATCGGAGCGATGTCGGCGCCGGCCTCGCCGCTGCCGTCGGCCACAACACCGGGCGCGTCGGTGGCGGTACCCGACACCTCGCTGGGTGCGACGATCGCGGCGCTTCCGGCCGCCTTGCCTGCACCCGTCTCAGGGAGGACGCCTGCTGTGGTATCAGAATTTGGGGCACGGCTGCCGATCTCCGCCTCGGAAGAATCGATGCCAATTGAGGGGGCGGCGCTGGAAGAATCTCCGGATTCCGTCCCTTGCAATGCAGTGCCCACACCGGTGAGGGCGGCGAGCAGCACGATGATGGCGACCACGGTCAACCAACGGTGTCGACCTGCGAGAGCGGCCAACCGTGAGGGCAGGGAAGGCGCGTTGCCCGCCTCGTCGGAGATGTTTGGCGAACGTTCGGCTGGGTTGTTGGAGGTCATGGTCGTTCCTCGGGTGTGGGTGCTCGATCGTGGTTGGTTCAGATGAGACGACCGCCGACACCTCTCGAGTTCCCGGAAATCCCACAGGATTGCGATCGAGGGCGTTCGGTCCTGCGTCGGCGTGGCTGCGGAGGGTGCCTGGTGGCCGGTTGGCCGCACCGGGCTGGTACGTTGCCTGCTTCGACCGAGCCGGAGGACCGATGGAACTGCTCGACAGCCCCAGTGAGGCTGCCTTCCGCACCGAGGTGCGGGCCTGGCTGGCCGACCACGTGCCCACCGACCCGTTGCCATCGGGCGATACCAAGCAGGGTTTCGCCGCCCATCTCGACTGGGAGCGGACGCTCTTCGATGCTCGTTATGCCGTGGTTTCGTGGCCCGAGGTGTATGGCGGGCGCGACGCCACCTTGTGGGAGTGGCTGATCTTTGAGGAGGAGTACTACCGCGCTGGTGCTCCCCAGCGGGTCACACAAAACGGCATCTTCCTGCTGGCGCCAACCATCTTCGAGTACGGCACCCAGGAGCAGCAGGACCGATTCCTCCCCCGCATGGCCGCAGCGGAGGACCTGTGGTGCCAGGGCTGGTCCGAGCCCAACGCCGGCAGCGACCTGGCGGGGATCACGTCCAAGGCGGTGCGCGACGAAGCGGCCGGGGGTTGGCGACTGACCGGGCAGAAGACCTGGACCACGCGCGGTGCGTTCAGTACCCACATGTTCGGCCTGTTCCGCACCGACCCCCAGCAGGAGCGACATCGCGGCCTCACCTACTTCATGGTGCCGCTGGACGCCGAGGGAATCACCGTGCGGGGGTTCACCCGGCTGGACGGTGACGAGGGGTTCGCCGAGGTGTTCCTCGAGGACGCGTTCGTCGACGACGCGTGGGTGCTGGGCGAGGTGCATGCGGGCTGGTCGGTGGCGATGTCCACCACGTCGTCCGAACGCGGCCTGACCCTACGATCACCTGGCAGGTTCATGGCGACCGCCGAGCGTCTCGTTGCGTGGGCCCGTGAGCGCCAGGACCTTGACCCGGTGCTGGCCGACCGCATCACCGCCGCCTGGATGGCCGCCGAGGCCTACCAGTTGTACACCCTGGCCGATGTCACCGACGTGACAGAGGGCCGCTCGCCCGGTGCCAAGTCCAGCCTCAACAAGCTGTGGTGGAGTGAACTGGACGTGGAGCTGCACCGGCTTGGTTTGGAGCTGGCCGGGGCCGAGGCCGAGCTGGATGAGGGCTCGCCCGGCGCCATCGACGACGGACGCTGGATGAAGGGCTGGCAGTTCGCGCTGTCGGGACCCATCTATGCCGGGACCAACGAGATTCAACGCAACATCGTGGCCGAGCGCGTGCTCGGGCTGCCCAGGAAGTGAGTGCCATGAGCGCCTTGATCAGCGTTCGGCTGCGAGCGACAGAGATGGAGCGGGTTTCATGAGGTTTGCCTTTGAGGACGAGCAACTGGAACTGGCCGCTGCGGTGCGCGACCTGCTCAGCCGTGAGGTGCCCGCAGAGCGGGTGCGCGAGGCGTGGGAGTCCGAGGACGGCCGCCTTCGCGACGTGTGGGCCAAGTTGGCCGACATGGGTGTGCTTGGGCTGATGGTGCCCGAAGCCCACGGGGGGCTGGGATTCTCCGAGGAGGAGATGGTGTTGGCACTCACCGAGTGCGGCCGGGTGGGCCTGCCCGACCCGGTGCTGTCGAGCGCCATGGTGGTGGCGCCGTTGCTGGCAGAGGTGATCGCACAGGACTCGGCGCCCAGTGGTGCCGCCCCGCTGGCCGGCACCTGGCTGGAGCGGCTGCCCGGCGGGGCCACTGCGGTGCCCGCTTTTCCGGCGGCCAGGACCGTGGCCTTCGCCAACTCGGCCGACGTGATCGTGGGCTACGCGGACGGAGAACTTCATGTGGTCGATCCCACCTCGGTGCGGCTCAGCCCGGAGCGCTCGGTCGACGGGGCGCGCAAGCTGTCGCGCCTGTCCTGGGAGGCACATCCGGACACGCTGCTGGCCCAGGGCGAGGCGGCGCGGGCGATGATCCGCAACGCTTGGAACCGGGCGGCGCTGGGCACAGCGGCGCAACTGCTGGGTCTGGGCGAGACCATGTTGGACATGACGGTCGGCTATGTGTCGGAACGCAAGCAGTTCGGGGTGCCTGTCGGGTCGTTTCAGGCGGTCAAGCACCATCTGGCCGATGCCCGGTTGCAGCTGTCGTTCGCCACGCCGATGGTGCACCGCGCCGCCCACAGCATGGCCAACGGCGATCCGGAGGCCCACCGTCACGTGTCGATGGCCAAGGCGATGGCCTCAGAGGCCTCATTGTTCGTGGGCGAACAGGCGCTTCAGTGCCACGGGGCCATCGGGTACACCACCGAGTACGACCTCCACCTGTATTTGAAGCGAACCTGGGCCCTGGCGTCCCGCTTCGGCGACGCCCGCTGGCACCGCCGCCGTGTGGCCGCATCTCTCGGCCTCGATTCGCCCGCCTGACCACCATGGCCGCCCTCGATGCCGGGTTGGCGGGAGCCTCACTCCAGCTGACTGCCGTCGGGTCGGGTGGTGTGCCAGGTGCCCCCCGGGTTGCGTCGGACGGTGAAGCCCTTCTGTTTCCAGCGGTTGTGTTTGCCGCATTATGCCGAATCCGTGATTATGCCGAATGGGGGTGCGGATGTGTTGGTGGGAGCGGGATCGGCGGTGTTGTGTTCGGCATAATCACAGGTTCTTGAGGAAGGCGAGGGTGCCGGTGTCGGGCTGGTAGCGGCCGGGGCTGGTGTTGGGTGGTGTGGTCCGGTTGAGGGCGGTTTCTTTGGTGCCCATGTCGGCGTGCATGTAGATCTGGGTGGTCTCGATTGTTTCGTGGCCGAGCCAGAGCGCGATGACGGTGATGTCGACGCCGGCTTGGAGGAGGGCCATGGCACAGGTGTGCCGGAGGGTGTGCGGAGTCACATTTTTGGTGGTTAGGGATGGATGCCTGGCGGCGGCTGTTGCGGTGTGTTTGGTGACGAGGTGGGCAATGGAGTCTCGGCTGAGGTGGGTCCGACGTCCGCTGGGGAACAACGGATCGTCGGGTTGCCCGTTGCGTTCTCGGAGCCATTCTCCGAGGACAGCGATCACAGCGGTCGAGATCGGGACTGCTCGTTGTTTGCGTCCTTTGCCGTGGGCGATGTTGATGTGAGCACCGGGCCGATC